>PLAD01000332.1 GCA_003134215.1 Armatimonadota bacterium | reverse complement strand
CGCTGACCCCAAGGAAGGTTTAGGCATTCCAGTCGATTTTTCGGCCGATCCATTAACGGTTGTAGCCCAAGGGGCCGCGATTTTTGCTGGTGGTAGACGGCTTCCTGCGAGGCGTTCCTCATCCATCGCAACCGGAGTTCATATGGTTGCCTTGACGTACGATCCCATTGGAAGCGATCTTGAACCGCTCGTAGGCGGAACCGTTACTGGTCTATCTGGCAACTCCCTCCTTGGTTACACAATCCGTTTCACGAATCCCGGCGGTACGCCCCCTTGGGACAGCGGGAAGATTCCGCTCGATGATGCGGTAACGTTCAGCAGTTACCTATTGGCGCAGGCGGGCAGCGCAAATGAATACCACCTCGAACTTTTTGACCAGAACGGCAGGGCCTGCTCCGTTGCGCCCTCATTGTTCACATACACGGTCGGATTGACGATTACTAAGCCGCCACTGACGCACAACATTGGTATAGCCGAGGCTGGTAATCGGGTACATGTTCTGTTCGCCAAGGGAACGCCGTTACCCGCGAAAGCGACAGCAAAGCATAAGACGATTAGTCCGATTAGACGCGGCAACAGTGATGATCGAATGCGGATTCCCTTCATCGAAGGAGACGCGACGGATGCGGGGGACGAAAATCGCAAGATTGGCGAGTTCGTGCTTTCTGGTGCAGACATTGATCGCGACCTCCCTGCTCATTCCGAGGTAGAGATACGGTTGGCTATCGATGATTCAAGAACGATCAAAGCAAACGTATACATCCCGATTCTTGACCTCGAAAGAGAAGTGAGCACCAACGGGATTGTTAAACCTGCACTTCCGAAAGGGGAGTTGGAACAGGAGTTCAGGGCCGAACGGAATGCTCTGATTGAGAGTCAGCAACTTGCGGAGGCGGTCAAGAGCAAGCCGGCACTGAGTGAGCTTGAATCGATGAATCGTCAAGAGGTAGTCCAGGGAATTCAGGATTTACTACAGCGCGGAGGAACGGACGCTGATCTGAAAAGCTGTGAGGAACAGCTAGTTGCCCTTCGTCGCGCAAGGCGACGTATCGAAGTGATTCTGACAGCGCCAAAGATGCAACAGGAGGCCCAAGATGAGCTGCGGTGGACGCAAGCGCTTTTGGAAGAGGTCGGCACCGATGAAGATCGGGCAAAGTTTATTGACCTTAAGCGAAGCACCGAACTTGCGCTTACAGCCGATCCAGAGATTTTGCGGAAAGCGATAGATGCTTTAGCAACGCAAAGAGTTGAACTGTGGCTGCGGACACCTGAATACTGGCTGGGATACCGCGAGTATCTAGCAGGCGAAAACTCGAAAATGACAGATGAGACGCAGGCAGATCGTTGGTTAGTCCATGCTGATCGTGCAATCGCAAGCGGCGATACCGAAGCTCTCAAGGTTGCTTGCCGCCAACTAAACGCATTGTTGCCGCGTGATGTACAGACTGTTGGCTACGGCGGCAGTACCCTCCGAGCAAGATAGGGACTACAACCATTGGCAGACGTGAACAAGCAAAAGCAACTCGCCAGCACGCTTGACGACCTAGCCGTTACGGGTCGTTTGCAGGACCTCGCTTTGTTCACGGTAGAGGGACGTTCAGACCGAGCAGCGAAGATCAGGCAGGTACTTTCCACCCTCGATGCCGGTGTCTACCTTTTGGGAGCAGGTCCATATTCTCAGGCTATCGTCCCGCTGCGATGCGACGAAATCGTGATGGTTCGGCTGGCAACACCATTGGAACCGATTCTGGATAAGGCAGTCGATGTCTTTGTGAACGATGCCGTGGGACTCCTGCCGCGCGAGGTTTCAAGGGTTCATTGTGCCGTCTACAGACGTGAGGGAGTCGAAAGCCATGATTACTGGCTCATCGACAAAGGGAGTTCATGCGGCACATTTCTGAACGGAGAGCGGCTGGATCAGCCGTCATCCGACGCGGAGCAAGAATTAATTCGTGCCAGTCGTCCGTTGGCTCACGGTGATGTCATCTCACTCGGGCCATCGAAGATCAATACATTTCTCTTTGCCGATCTGAGAGGTTAGCGATGTATTGCGTGGGCTGTAGCGCTCAAAATCCCGATGCTGGCGTGTTTTGCTTCAACTGCGGCAGAGAGCTAGTCGTGTCGCCTGCCGCTGGCGCGGTTCAACATTCCACTCCCGTCGCAGACGGGACTTCCATTTATCCAGCGGTGTCCAGCCAATCGCCAGAACTCCAACCTGGAGCGGCGGTGGAGACCATTCGCAATGAGTACCCTAATCTCGTTGGAGTTGGTGGCTGGCTTCTCTGGTTTTGTATTGTCACCACGATCATTTCACCGGCAATAGTTCTGGTTTCCACACTCTCTCACCCATCGGGCTATTCGCTGATAGATGTGTGCCTTGCTGCCTTTTCTGTCTTCACCGGAGTCAGCCTTTGGAAAGCCAAGCCCCAAGCGTTGCGTCTTACGAAGATCCTTTTTGTAATCCAGTTCTGTCTTGGCGCGCTGCTCTTCATCGGTGAGCTAATCAGCTCCACCACTGATTCATCCACAAGTAATAACGCATCCGATTCAAGTGGTCTGAGAATGCTCGTTTTCGCTTCGATATGGTTCCTCTACTTCAGGAAGTCGAAACGTGTGCGGATCGTTTATGGGCGAGCGATTTGAACAGAGAAGTGCGGCCTCATGGTTTATGCGGTCTG
>PLAD01000242.1 GCA_003134215.1 Armatimonadota bacterium | reverse complement strand
AGCGCCCAGTCGATGACTTCTCTGCCTGCCGCCAAATCGACCCACTCTGTTGCACCTGAAGCAGCGGTCACGGTCACCCACCCCGATGTCAGCACTAACGGACAGAGCTATCCTGCCGTTCTCGTCCGCATCAAACTAGGCAAGGTCCATGTCCGTGTCGGTCTTGCCTATGGCGAAGTGGGCGCTACACAATCGCTTGCCTCGATCGCTGAAAGCTATGGTGCGATCGCGGCAATAAACGGCTCATTTTTCGATTGCTACGACTCAGGGCCGGAAAAAATGCCTGATATGGAAGTGATTTCTTCGGGAGAACCTCTGTACAAGGCAAGGCTCGGTACGTTGATTGGTTTCACGCCCACCGGGCAGTGCGTCATGGACCTGTGCACGATAGCTGATACCCTGCACTGCCTGGACCCTGCATATCCAGACGATTGGGCGTCGGTACCTACCGGAAATGCTTTGATCTGGCAGCAAGTAACCGAAGCGATTGGCGCCGGCCCGCGTCTTGTACGTGACGGAGCTATCGCACTATCTCCATATACGGAAGGTTTCAGCAGCAGCGAGGTCCTCTTTACAGTTGCTCGCCGCTCAGCGGTCGGCTACACCAGCACTGGAGACCTATTACTTGTCAGCACGATATCGAGCATTCCGAACCTGGCTCGCATCATGAAAGCTTTGGGCTGCGCGCAGGCGATGAACCTCGACGGCGGCGCATCAAGCGGCCTGTGGGTGCACGGTTCATATCTCTTGCGACCCGGACGGTGTCTGAGCAACGCGCTATTGATTCTTCCAAGATCGACTGACTAAGTTTAGTGGCTGCTTTTAACCATTAAGAATGACCCAACACCAGCTGCGATCACGCTTATTCCTACCAAAACCAGCACTATGATAGACCTCCCTGCCTTCAGTTTCCCGACCGAAGTTACTTCAGGCGCATATTGTCGAGCCAGCGCTTCGAACGTCTCAAACTGGTCCGGCTGCAGACCAAAGCAAAAACAAAACTGCTTGACCGTCCCCTTGTAGTTCGGAGCCGAATAGGACAGCCCAACCCATCGTCGTTGTGGAACAAGAACAATAGCGCTGATATTGCTCCAGGGCAATTTGACCTGCTGTGGACGAAGCATGCCATAGCGCATGATAGAGTACGCAATCGCGGCGAGCAGCAGACTGAGCACTACTAATACCACCATAATCGGCGTGTAGATCTCCGCACGAGGCATTGCTCTCCCGTCAATCGTTATCCCTTCGTCACTGACCGAGATGCTTCCGTCGCGAAAGTCAGCTAAACTTCCCTTCAGCCTCTTGTACACGAAAGTAAAAGGAGCGAGCAACTGTTCGACTCCGGGTAGAGCCGGCCCGGTATTCACCGGCGGCGGCCAGACTCCCGCATAGCTTCCAGAGCCATTGAGATTTTCCGGCGATGGCGACAATGAGCTTGTGTTAGGTCCAGTAAATTCATCCATACTGCAATATTTCCCAAAATGAAGGGCGATTCCTCTTACTTGAAGCTAAAAAGATATCGAGGCGACAATCTGAACAGTAACGCTCCATGGTCGTCTTTGACAGCATTGATCTATTTGCTATAATCATTACTTGTCTGCTAACTCAGTACACGAAAGTTTGTGTCTCTCACCTATGCGGTACCTAACATTGATCGGAAACACGCACCTAACGTGCATATACGCTGTCATTGCCCTCTTTGCCGTCTTAACTTCCGCCGCCGCTGCACAGCAGCAGCCACCCCAGGTCGTCCCGCAGTCTGCTCTTCCGGCTCCTATGGTCGTGCAGCCATGGACATCTCGTGGACATACTTGTTACTACATCGACTCACAAGGCGGGAACGATGCGAATGACGGTAAATCCCCTGACCATGCCTGGTTGACGTTAACGAAAGTCAATGCAGGAACATTCGCGCCCGGGGATTCGATATTGTTAAAATCCGGTGATCATTGGGATTCCGGCCTCTCGCCGGCCGGCATCGGCGACGATCGTCATCCGATCAAGGTAACGTCGTACGGCGACGGTCCCTTGCCAAGCCTGGACTGCCATGCGGCATCGCTCGCGACTGTCTCGCTGCACAACTGCCAGTATTGGGATGTCGAGAATTTGGATATTGCCAATACATCGCCGACTCCGGTACCGTTTCTGCGTGGAATCGAGGTACGGTTAAAAGACTACGGAGTCGCCCATGGGATCGTTTTGCGCGGTCTTCATATTCATGATATAGACAGCGACTTGGGAAAAAAGAGCGGCGGCGCCGGTATCTTTTGCGACAATTACGGCGACTCAGTGCAGACCGCCTATGACGGCCTGTTGATCGAGAACTGTACTCTCACACATGTCGACCGCAACGGAATTGCGATGGACAGTGAATATACCGATCGGCGAAACTGGTTTCCAAGCTTGAATGTCGTCGTTCGCGGAAATACCCTGAACGACATCGGCGGCGACTGTATTGTGCTCATTGGCTGCGACGGCGCTCTCATTGAACACAACATCGTTCACGGGGGTCGAACACGCGCCACTGACTGGGCTGCAGGCATCTGGGTCTGGTCGTGCGACAACTCTGTGATCCAGTACAACGAGTCGAGCGGTATGGTCGGTAAAATGGATGCACAGGGATTCGATGCCGACTGGAACACGCGCAACACATTGATACAGTACAACTACAGTCACGATAACGCCGGCGGATTTGTGATGGTCGTGGACAAAGGTACCGTTGGAGCTCCTGCAAACGTCGGCAACGTCGGTACCGTTGTCCGGTACAACATCAGTCAAAACGACGACTACCGCACTTTTACATGCTGCGGTCCGATACAAGACGCTCAATTTTACGACAATGACATCTATGTCGGAAAAACACTCAGTCCAATCCTGATCTTCTCCTGGGACTGGGGAGGCACCTGGCCCAACAACACGAGTTTCAAAAACAACATTTTCTATGTTGACGGTCAAGTGCGTAATGAAATGAGAAACATGACCAACACAGTATTCGACAGTAATGTTTACTGGGGCCAATTTGATGTCCAGCCGCCGGATGCTCACGCCCTCACGGTCGACCCGCAGTTGAAAGCGCCTGGTTCTGCTGCGGATGGAATGAATTCGCTTGACGGCTACAAGCTTCTCAAAAGCTCCCCCTGTCGTAACGCGGGAATTCCCATTGCTGAAAATGGCGGCAAAGACTTCTGGGGCCGCAAATTGCCGTCGGCCAGCCAGCCAAACGTCGGCGCCTGCCAGTAATATCAGCACTGCGTGCGAATCTTATGTTGCGGCAGCCACTCCGACCTTTCGTCGATACGTAGACAAGCGGAGGCTCTCACTGCTATTCTCGTCCTTGGGACTATTACCGCCTCGGTTCCCAGTGGCGACTTCGGTCGACGGAAGCTTCACGCCGGGTCAGGTAAAATTGTAACCGATACTGCTATGCTCCGCAAAGAAAAATCCACGAACAAAAAACCGGCGTTGGTCGAGGCGGCAAGTGCGCCTATAAAGATGGACGAAGCGGCAGAGCGATGGTCGAGACAGAAGATAGATCGTTATCAAGTCGCTCAGCCGCCCGGTATGCTGCACCGCCTGGTCAGCCGACTGCGAATACCTGAATATATCGTCGATTCGACAGCGCCGAAGCTGCCGTCTGCGGGCGACATTACGGCGGTCCCGGCAGGGCAGCGCCGCAATCTTGCCTTTATGTCGCCGGAACAGACTGCCGGGCCGCTGAAGGCGCGCCGGCCGGACAATCGTCGCGTCCTTAACGACACAACCTATCCATGGCGCTGCTGCGGCCGAGTCATCACCGCCGCAGGTCAGTGTACCGGCGCTCTGGTTGGCCCCCGCCACCTGCTGACAGTCAGCCATGTTGTCGACTGGACCGTCACCCAGGGTAAAGTCGGATGGCTGCGATTTGAGCCTGGTTACTTCGACGGCGAAGTGTTTCGCCCAAGCCACGCTGTCGAAGTGTATAGCTACGACCGAATCGCTGCGACGACAGTCGATGATTTCGAAGTTGCCAGCGACTATGTCGTCTGCGTCCTCGACAGCCCGATCGGCAACAAATTGGGGTGGTTCGGATCGAAGACCTACGACCCTAGCTGGGACGAATACATGTACTGGTCCCATGTCGGTTATCCGGAGGATCTTGGCGGCGGGACAAGGCCTTACTTCGAGGGGCCGGTAACAGTGAAAAACTCATGGCGCCCAGGCTTTCTCGAAAAAGGACACGGCCGCAATATCCACATTCATGCCAGCACGTCGAACGGCGACTCCGGCGGACCATTCTTCGGGTGGTGGGACAACGGACCCCATATTGTCGGTGTAGTCTGTGCGGCCGGACGGCTGAACCCGGTGATTACACATCCGATTATCCGAAGCGGTAACTGGGTAGGCGGCGGCGAACCGCTGCCATCCCTTATCGAACAAGCCCGCATCGAATCCCCCTAAAGCAATGGCTAAGGTCGAACTGCTGGCAGCGGACGATTTGAGAGTGTTAACAAGCGTGCTTTTTGACGCCCTGCCCGATAAGCAACGGCTCTGTGACATGATACAAAGCGACGGTGCCTCGGCTTACACTGCCTGGAGCGGCAGCAAGCTGGTTGGGGCGGTCTC
>PLAD01000111.1 GCA_003134215.1 Armatimonadota bacterium | reverse complement strand
ACCCGTGTCGGCGCTGGATGTCTCGGTGAGGGCTCAAATCCTTAATTTGCTTATCCGGCTGCGAACGGAGCAGAAGATTTCCATACTCTTTATAGGGCACGACCTTGGAGTAGTACGTCAGATTTCATCGCGGATATCAGTCATGTACAGAGGCAAAATTGTCGAAACTGCACCATCTGACCAGATCTTCGAAAACCCACGTCACCCCTACACCCGCCTGCTGCTGTCCTCTATTCCGAGCATCGCGAATATTGGACGGAACAAAAGCTCGGCGGCAGTGCAGCAAAACGAATCAGGCACGGGTAACGGACCGGAATCCGGCTGCCAGTTCAGGAACAGATGTCCTTTCGCACTGGAAATCTGTAGCCAATTGGCTCCGGCACTCGATGATGTCACAGGCTCCGCCGACCACAAAAGCGCCTGCCATTTCCGCGACGGTCTGCCGGCGTTTGTCCCGCCCCCACCCTTTGCAGGCGCCTTAAGTTCGGCCCGTGAAAGCGCCGCCCCATGACCATCAATCTACCGGTGAACACCGTTGCTCCGCCGCAAAAAGCCTGCGTTATGCGGCACAACTGGGCTGACCTGCTCTTTCTGCATTGGGAGGTCCCCGCTGGGGACCTGCAGCGTCTCATTCCTCATGAGCTAGCCATCGACACATTCGAAGGCAAGGCGTATATCGCATTGGTGCCCTTTCGAATAACATGCATCAGTGCGGGCGCACTGAAGCCGACAGTCGGTGTGTTCGGTTTTCCCGAGATTAATGTCAGAACTTATGTCCGTAGGAATGGCTCGGACCCGGGTGTTTGGTTCTTCAGCCTTGATGCAGCGGATGCACTTGCCTGTCTTGGAGCGAGACTGACCTATAAGCTGCCTTATTTCTTTGCCGAAATCGAGCAAACCGACAGCGTCGTGTCCGGGTCCACAACCACCCATTACGTGAGTCGTCGTTACTTTCCGGGGCCTGTTCCCGCCTTTGCCGATCTTGAGTACGCTGTATGCGATGAGGCGCCGGCGTCGGCAGCTCCAGGTTCGCTGGAAGAGTTCTTGATCGAACGATATCTGCTGTATTCGTACAAGGACTCATCGGTCTTTGCCGGCTGGGTGCGTCACACACCCTACCAAATCCAGCCCGCAGTGCTGCATAGCCTGGAGGAAAACCTTGTATCTGCGGCAGGGGTCCGCAGGCCGGAGAGCAGTCCGCTCATTCATTTTGCAAGACTAGCCGATGTTAAGGTGTTCCCGCTGAAGCGCCTATGAATTCCTGAAATAAAAACTACACTCCGGCCAAACGCCGGGGTAAACTAACCGGCCTATGCCATCCTACTTACTAATCTTTATCGCCTATTTCATCGGCAGTATTCCGGTCGGCCTTGCAATCGGAAAGATCTTCTTTCATATCGATATACGCGAGCACGGCAGCGGCAACATCGGAGCATCCAATGTCAACCGTATACTTGGCAAGAAGGCAGGACTAAGCGCCTTCTTCCTCGATGTTCTCAAAGGACTCCTGCCGGTGCTCGCGGCACGCCACTGGTATCCGCACGAGGCATGGATACAGGTACTGACGGGANNCAACTCCGTTTTTCTCAAATTCACCGGCGGCAAAGGCGTCGCAACGAGTTGCGGCGTTACTTTCGGCCTCTCGTGGAAGGCCGCCGCCGCCGGGTTGGCAGTCTGGGGAATCATCACATCGATTACCGGATATATCTCGCTCGGGTCGATTATCTCCGCCCCGGTAAACGGATTTCTCCTATGGAAGTTAAATCACGATTCCCTACCCTACGGGCTATTTGGCCTGCTGGTTACATTGACCGTCATCTACAAGCACCGCAGCAACATCAAGCGACTGCGCGAAGGAACGGAACTGAGCATACGCGACAAGAAGGCCCAAACCGAAACTGACCCAACTGCGGCCGAAGTAAACCATGACTAACCATAGGCAAGTAATACTCGCATCGGCATCGCCGCGGCGAAAAGAACTGCTTTCAGAGCTGAAGCTCGATTATATTGTTGTTCCCAGCAAGGTGGATGAAGAGCAATTAATCGACGAAGCAGGGAATATCTCGCCGGCGTCGATTGCCGAACTGCTGGCCGCCGCAAAGGCTCAAGACGTCTTCAAAAGCGTTGACGTTACATCAGTTGTAATCGGGGCGGACACGATCGTTGTGCTGGACGACGACATACTCGGGAAACCGAGTGACTTTGATGACGCTGTTGCGATGCTGCAAAGGCTCAGCGGACGAACCCATACCGTATATACAGGAGTTGCAGTAGTTGCGGCCGGCACTATGGAAACGGGCAGTGCGGCGACGACGGTGACATTTAAAACGCTGTCTCTTGAAGAAATTCGTGCGTATGTCGAGACGGGTGAGCCTATGGACAAGGCGGGTTCTTACGGTATACAAAACGCCGATATATCGCCGGTGGCGAAAATTGACGGTGATTACTATAACGTTGTCGGATTACCGCTGGCTCGACTTCGTGATATGCTCATAAGCTTTTTTCCGGGCCTTCCATCCGCCCCGCAGCAGCCGCCGCAGTTCCGTTAACATTTTCGCCCCACCAGTATGCAGGCATCATCCATAAGCGGCCCGTCGGCGAAAGTCTTTGCCATCTCCAACAAGCGCAGCGCAGAGCCTTCGACCTCTTCGCCCGCTAAAGAAAGATCGGCAACTGCTTTTACTAAACCGTCGAGACCGAAAAACGCTCGGGTTTGATGGTTCCTTGCCTCGGTAATCCCGTCGGTCGTCATTACCAGAAAGTCACCTGGATAAAGCGTCAGGGCGGTTGAAGTATAGGTCGCGTCGCAGTCGATTCCCAGCAGCTGACCACTTGCTTCCACCATGTGGACAGAGTTCGTCTCTTTGCGGTAAACCACTGGCGGCTCCGCCCCGGCCACGGCAACTTTGGTTTCCCCGGATCTGGTGTCGACGACAGCGATCACTACGCAGGTGAGGGCCTCAATGGGACGGCTGTCGTAAATCTGGTCGTCGCGCAGCATACGGTTCAGCTTCGAAAGCGTGTATGCGGGATCGTCAGGATTTGCTCTGAGAAACGCTCTTGCAGTAAACTGGCATTCTCCAACAAACCGGGCAGCGCCAAGTCCTTTTCCGGTGCAGTCTCCAACCAGCATGGCTACTTTGTCAGGATCGACCTGGAACACATCCCCGAAGTCGCCGCCAATAGAAGACTCTTCCATCGCAGCTTCATAATGCGCATCTACCTCGAAATTGCCAAAAGTCGATTTGCCTGGCTTGATCATCAACGAAAGCTGTAATGCATCAGCAATTCGTCTTTGACGATATTCCTCCTGCTGCGTCCGCTGAAACAATCTGCTGTTCTCGATTGCCAGACCAGCTCTTCGTCCGATTTCTTCTGCAAGACGTAAGTCGTCCTCACTGAACAATCGCCCTGATTCATTTGTCGCAATCAGCGAAAGTGCTCCAAAGATACGATCTCGCGCGACAAGTGGGACGATCATCACCGAATTGAAGCCAAGATCGAGAAGTATTTTGCGATAGGCCTCATCAGGAACTCCGTTTTCCAGCATCTCCTCAGTCACCAGCGGAACGAAAGTTGATTTCCCGGTCGACAGAACATTGCCAAGTCCTGCCTCGCGATCAAGCTTCTGGGGATATTTTTGCCTTAGTTCCCATCCCAGAGCAATCTTCGAAGGGTTGACATGTTGAATTGCAACATGCTGAACGGAAAAGTCATGTTCATGCAGCAGCTCGATAGTGCACCAATCCGCGAACCTGGGCACCGCAACCTTTGCAACGGCTGTAAGCGTCAGTTCATAGTCCAGCGTCGCGCTCAAAACATCGCTCACTTCTGCGAGGCAAAGATTTCTTTCAGCCTGGAGCCTTGCCTCGCGCCACAGTCGAGCGTTTTCCAGCGCCAGCCAGTACCGTTGAGCAACAGTCGCCATGAGTTCTCGCACTGAGGCATCCCACTCTCGTGACATGTTATCTTCAATGATGAACATACCTATCCACTGGCCGCCGTTGTGCAAGGGGACGCTAATCTGAGAAGCAACCGATAATTTTCTAAGGGATTCTCGCTGTGGTTCAGAAAGGTCGGCCGCGGCGTCGCTGTGAATGACGGTCTGGCGACCACTTCTTAGCGCGGCAAGGGTATCATCATCGATCGATGAAAGTCGGATAACGCCTGGGGAAGCTGCGGTGTCCGGACGAAGCCATTCCGCTTGTGTCTGCGCCGCTCCAATATCTTCGTTGACTTCGACATAGCGGCACCTCGATGCATTCAAGAACTCTCCGAGCGAGCTGACTACTTGAACGACCATCGACTCCGGATCGGTAGTCATTCGCATAGCTTCCGTTAGCTCGGCGAGAAACCTGTCTCGTCTTTCTCTAACGCAGCGATCGGTAATATCGTGAACAATATTGAATAAACCAACAATCTCATCTGTAACTGAATCGCGAAGCGGAACCTTGTTGGAGATATAGGTGCGGGCCCCCTGGCCATTTGGAGTCGACTGTGCGACAAATTCAAACGTACCGGGTTTGCCGGTCTCTAGCACGTGGTCGTCGATCTCCTTTATCTTTAACAGCATTTCGACGTCGCGTTCGTCGGTTAAAAGCTCGAAGTCACTCCGCCCAAGAATCTCGTCCGGTGTTGAGAAGCCTAAGAACTGTGCGACAGCGCTGTTTGCGAAAAGAAACCGTCGGTTCAAATCGATCGCTGCAACCATATCCGTGGTCCCGTTTATGACTGCATTCAGCAGAGAAATCGAGTCCTTTAAGCGGGCCTGAGCTGTTTCCCGCTCGTATTCCGCCTCATGCTCGGACGTTGTATTCCGAGCGAACACCAACAGACCTCCGTCCGGCTGTGGCACGCAGCGCACCTTATTCCATCGCTTTAAAGGGGGATAGTAGTCTTCGAACTCAATAAGTTCTCGTTCCCTCAATGCGCGTTCATAGTTGACCGCATAGATAGTGCCTTGAGTATGCGGGGCGACGTCGAATATGTTTCGTCCGATCAACTTTTCGCGCGGGGTATTGACGAGGCGCTCTACCTGAGGATTGACGTACGTGTACCTAAAATCTGCATCAAAGGCAACAATGAGGTCGCTGCTGTCGTCACCTAAATTCCGGTAATCGATGGAGACAGTGATATCTTTCACACTACAGTCCTCGTAATATCCGCCGCCCAGCAACATAGTTCTTAAATCAACCGAGTTTCACGCTTAAAAAGCATGATCATCCTAACAGAAGCTGTCAAACAAACGACTCCAGTGTAGAAATTGTGACATAGCGAACCGTTATTCTGACAAAAAAAGCGCAAAATAAAGCGAGAGCGATGCGCAGTTCTGTCTTTCGAATAAATCAGTCGATTGGAAGAGTTCGCGGTGACCGAAGCAAACGAAGAACACGACGACACCCTATTGGCTCTGCAAAAGAGCGAAGCTAAGTTCCGCATACTTGCCGAATCCGGCGTCATCGGCGTTCATGCCTGGGACATGGACGGACGATTTACGTGGGTGAACGACGCGTTTCTGAAGATCTCAGGTTATACGCGCGAAGATTTGGACACAGGCATCCTGCGCTGGGATCATATGACCCCGCCGGAATGGAAGGAGGCAACCAATGAGGCAATGCGGCAATTGCGCGAAACTGGTAAATTCGTTCCCTACGAAAAAGAGTTTTTGGCGAAGGATGGACGGCGTATTCCGGTAATGCTCGGTGGATCGCTGCTGGATGAGGGTACTTCCGGGATCTCCTATGTTATCGATCTCACGGAGCTGAAGCAGACAAAAGAGACGATCGAGCAGGAACGCGAGCGGTTTCGATCACTGGTCGAAGGCTTGGGCGCCGGATTAATGATGACCGATGTCGACGATGTCATCCAGTACGCCAATCCGAGGATGTCAGAGATCACGGGATACAGTCCCAAGCAGCTTTTGGGGATGAAGGTGATCGACTTGTTGGCCAACTCCGGGGAGCTCGAGAGCGTTCTACACGATAGGTATAAACACGCAGCTCATACTGCGGAGTCGTACGACATCGAAATATCAAGACGGGATGGAACTAAGCGCTGGCTGGAAGTACATGCGGTTCCCTATCTCGATAAGAGCAAAGAAATCGTCGGGCTACTCACCACAAATACCGACATCACCGAAAGAGTAATCGCCGAAAAGGCGCATATCGACAGCGAGCGGCGTCTGCGGCTCGCGCTCGAAGGCGGGAGTCTGGGCTGGTGGCATCTGGATGTCGCAACTGGGACGTTCCTGGAGTTTTCTGCGAAGTGCCGGGCGCACTTTGGTCTTGCTCCTGAAGAGCATTTTGACCTGGATGGATTCCATAGCTGCGTTCATCCAGATGACCGCGCCAACGTAGACGATGCGACGCGTCAGGCGCTAACGGGCACGGGCGCTTACTACTGCGAATATCGTGTCATCTGGCCTGATAAATCTATCCATTGGATCTGCGCCCACGGAGCGGCAATTATCGAGCGTGAGATCGGAAGTTTGCGCTTTATCGGTGTGACCCAGGATATCACCGAGCGCAAAGCGCTGGAATTGGTCAAAGAGAAAGCGTTAAAGGAAGCGCAGGATCGCGCCGATCGTGACCCTTTGACCAATCTTCTCAACCACCGTGCGTTCCACAAGCGCTTCGAAGAGGAGGCGAACCGATGTCGTTCCCGCAGTGAGAGTATGGCAGTGGTTATTCTCGACATCAATAACTTCAAGTTCTTTAACGATGTCTACAGCCATGCCATAGGAGACGAGGTTCTGCTGCTGGTTGCAAAATCACTCAGGTCGATTAGCCGACCGTATGATATTTTGGCTCGTTTTGGCGGGGATGAATTCGTTCTGCTGTTGACAAATATCGGAAGCAGTACGGACAGCGAAATTCAAGAGCGAATACTGGCCGGGGTTACCGATATCACTTATTTTTCGTCGGATGAGGAGTCCGGGATTCCGATAACGCTCTCCGTTGGAGCCGCCGTCTATCCCGGCTCGTCCGAAGACCGTCTGGAAGTGCTGCGTCAAGCCGATGAGCGTATGAAGTGGCATAAAACAGGGGGGACAACCGAAGCTGAGGCGCGGGCGGTGCGGACATCGGCGCGGGCGGAAGTAAAGGGGTTCTCCATGCTCGATGCCCTAGTGGTCGCAGTCGACAACAAAGACCGATACACACGCCGGCACTCCGAAGATGTCATGGGCTACAGTCTCATGATCGCTAGAGAGTTGGGCATGGAAGACTCCGAGCAGCACGATATCGCAATCGCCGCGCTGATACACGATATTGGCAAGATCGGCGTTCCAGACTATATCCTGCGGAAGCCGGGAATACTCTCCGACGAGGAGTTCGAGACGATCAAGCAGCACCCCGAGATGGGCGCCGTTATTGTCGCGGCCATACCCGGCTTGGAACACACCCTTGATGCCATTCGGCACCATCACGAACACTGGAACGGCATCGGGTATCCCTACGGCCTTGTTGGAAACAGCATACCAAGGGTCGCTCGCCTGATGGCTGTAGCAGACGCGTTTAGCGCGATGACGACCGACCGGCCTTATCGAAAAGGAATGGATGCGGGCGTTGCGCTGAAGATTCTAGAAACCGGATCGGGCGTTCAATGGGACCCTGAATGCGTAGAGGCGTTCTTGAGGGCATACAAGTTCACCAATGCAGTCGATTTAAGCTCGGAACAAAAATCCAGTTGCTAAGCCGTAACTTACGGCGAAGACCGAGGCAGCAGATCCACATACCCCATGGCCGCCGGTGAGATGTGCGGACACCCTATAATTACCGGCGCCCAGTTCTGCGGACAAAGCACGCGGGTTCCCGCTGAATCTACGATGGGATAGTCGTAACGTAGAAAGTTCGCGCGCAGGGTCATCGGTAAATATTCCTTCAAACCAAGCCGATGAAGCGTGGCGCCGGCAGGAAAAGCGAAATCGGCGATCCACAGTGAGGCATGGCCAGCCCCCTGCACGATCTTCGATGCCGTCCTCAGTCCCGGCATATCCCATGACGCATTCGGCCAATAATCTCGATCACGAATTTGGGGGTCTATGATAAGGTCGGAGTTTGAAACCAGGTCGGCGGTAAGCGTCGTCATATTCTCAAGCGTGACTCCGTAAGGGCTGAGCTCGATCTCGACCCACTGTCTGCCGTCCCCTTTTGCATCGATAAAAACTTCGACGACATCTGCTTTATAAATTGGATCGTCATGATTTTTATAGGGCGAATATATTTCACTGGCGCGGCAGCGGAAACGAACATAAAGATAGTCCTTATCCCACAGAAGCTGTACCTCCGTCGGCTGTACGTTCTGCCCCACGGGTGACCCCAGCGAGCTGCTCAGAGATGGAATGGCAACGGATGAATTCCAGGCTTTGTCAGACTGGTCCGCATCCACCTGTGGAGTGATGGAAGCAAAGGGAACCGAACAGTGCGGCCGCGGCGCAGAGTTGTCCGCCGAAGCATCAAGCGCATGCGCGTTCAACAGCCAGCTCATGACAATAAACGACAACAGATATATTGGAGTGATGTTTTCATACTTCATTTGCTGACAACTGTTCGTTATCGGATGCTCACATTGTACATGAACGAAGGTGCAATCGCCGCAATACTGGGCACGAGGCGCCCGCAAAGGACATCCGGAAAGCCGTCGGCAGAATCCCTAACCTTCACCACAACCTCGACGAAGCGAATGGCTGGAAAAAAGTAGGCCGGCTCTTCCCTCTCGGTAGCCGCTCTTGGGCTTCGCGGCGGACGAGAGGGATCGAGGGTGAGTAAGATGTATTTGCGCAAGAAATGCAGATGTCGCGGCTTGACATTATGGCTGGCTACCGTCTATACTTAAGTCATAAGTTTGTCCTTTAAGTTCCGTCCAGTGAGGCGGATAAGGAAAATGACGGCCTGCCTCGGACCCTGTTCCGTATCAACGCCTTCCACTCCTTGTGCGCGCATCCGGCGCGCTCTTAACGGACGATGGGAAGCGTTTTTTTATGAGCGGCTATAACTTTGAGAACATGACTCCGTCCAGTATAGTCCTCGATGACGAGGAGATGCGGCGAGCCTGGACCCGTGTTGCACACGAGTTGCTTGAGCGGAACCGGGGTACTGAAAATCTCGTCCTCATCGGTATCCTCCGTAAGGGCGCTCCGCTTGCGGAGCGGCTTAAGCAGTCGATACAACGGATTGAAGGACAGGAAATCCCGTCCGGCGTCCTTGATATCTCCCTTTACCGTGATGACTTCCGCACCTATCAGCCGAAAGTTGGCACCACTAACATCCCTTTCGATGTGGAAGGAAAAAAGGTGGTGCTTGTTGACGACGTCCTTTCCACGGGCCGTACCGTTCGAGCCGCGCTCGGAGCGCTCAACGATCTTGGCCGCCCTGCTGTCATCCAGCTTGCCGTCCTCGTTGACCGCGGACATCGTGAGCTGCCGATCCGACCGGATTTTGTTGGGAAAAACGTCCCTTCATCCCGATCCGAGTTCGTCCGCGTCTCACTCACCGAACTTGAAGGCCGCGACACCGTAGAAATTTTCAGGGAGCGATAATGCGTAGAAAAGACCTCCTCGACCTTTACAGTCTGGACAGAAGTGAAATCGAATATCTGCTCGACACTGCGGAATCTTTTAAAGAGATCCTGCGCCGTCCGGTGAAGAAAGTCCCCACCCTGCGCGGCCGAAGCGTTGCGAACCTGTTTTTTGAGCCGAGCACGAGAACGAGGACTTCTTTCGAGCATGCGGCTAAGATCATGTCGGCCGATACCTACTCTCTTGCCGGCAGCACATCCAGCCTGGTAAAGGGCGAGACGCTCAAGGATACGATGCTCACACTTGATGCAATGGGTATCGATGCGTACGTGATCCGTCATTCATTCAGCGGCTCAGCCGCTCTTGCGGCAAAGTACGTTCCCAACAAGCCGGTTATCAATGCCGGCGACGGTACTCATGAGCATCCGACACAGGGACTGCTCGACCTGTTGACCATACGCGAAGTAAAAGGCAAAATTGACGGCCTAGAAGTGGCGATTGTCGGCGATATCGCCCACTCCCGTGTAGCGCGGTCCAATATTTGGGGCCTGACCAAGCTTGGAGCGAAGGTGCGATTGATTGCGCCCAACACCCTGATGCCGGCCGAGGCATCAACCCTGCCGGTAACAATCTACAACAACTTGAAAGAAGGCCTGGACGGCGTCGATGTTGTGAATATTTTGCGCATTCAACTGGAGCGTCAAAACGAAGCGTTCTTTCCGTCGATCCGTGAATACGCCAAACTGTTCGGAGTCAACGCCGCGAAGCTTTCGGTTGCAAAGCCGGATGTCACAGTACTCCATCCTGGGCCGATGAACCGCGGCGTAGAAATCGCATCGGCTTTGGCAGACGATCCCAACTACTCGGTGATTACAGATCAGGTGACAAACGGGGTCGCGGTGCGCATGGCGACACTCTTCTGGCTGATGGGCGGTACGGACTAACTATGACTCTCCTTCTAAAAGGCGGCCGGATTATCGATCCGGCAAACAATCGCGACGAGATCGGGGACATTTTGATCGTCGACGGTGTCCTGTCGAAAACAGACGACATATCCGATCCTGACCGAATCATTGACTGCAGCGGATTGGTGGTCTCGCCCGGTCTGCTCGATATTCACGTTCACCTGAGGGTTCCAGGACAGGAATATAAGGAAGATGTTGCGTCGGGAACTGCAGCAGCAGCGAACGGCGGCTTCACTGCAATCGCCTGCCAGCCAAACACTTCTCCGCCCATCGACCACGCCGGCACCGTGCGACAAATTTTGGAACTTGCAAGCGATGCCTCAGCGAGAGTCTATCCGATAGCAGCAGTCAGCCTGGGTTTGGAACACAAACAACTGACCGAAATGGCTGAATTAAAGGACGCCGGCGCAGTCGGGATTGGCGACGATGCCTTTCCAATCTATGAAAGCGGCTTTCTGCGGCGGGCGATGGAGTATTGTAAAATGCTCGATCTTCCCTTCATTGCGCACTGCGAAGACAAGGACCTTACCGGCGACGGCGTCATGAACGAAGGGCGGATCAGCACGATCCTCGGCCTGAAAGGTATCACGCGCTGGGCAGAGAACATCGGAACATCGCGCAATGTCATGCTCGCGCTTGCGACCGGCTGCAGCCTGCATGTTCTGCATGTTTCGACGAAAGAAAGCGTCGAAATCATCCGTCAGGCGAAGCGTCTTGGAGCACCGGTGACCTGCGAAACCTGTCCGCAGTATATTGCGCTGACCGACGAAGCCTGCCTCGACTACAATACCAACGCAAAGATGTCACCGTCGCTACGGACCAAAGCGGATTCCGAAGCGTTGATTGAAGGGCTGGTGGATGGGACGATCGATGCGATCGCCACCGACCACGCCCCGCA
>PLAD01000270.1 GCA_003134215.1 Armatimonadota bacterium | reverse complement strand
TGAAGTCGCCGCGATACTTGGCGACCAAACGACGGAAGGTATGCCACGGGGCAAACTCCATCACCTGGGCGAAGACGAGCTTGCCTGCGTACATCCAGATCTCCCGGGAAAATCCCGGAAGCCTGCGGTTTTTGGCATCTGGAGTTCAAGTCGTTAACACCTGGAAATCTTATGAAACCCTTGAAAATACCGGCTTTTAGCGGATCTCGCCTCAAACGTGTCGGACAGTAGTGGTAGTTCTTGGTAGTTTGAAGCCACATATCTATATCGGGGAGATCATCTGTTCCCTGCATTCCGAAGCTCGAAGGCAGTCCGCGGTAAAATATTGAAATTGCATCACTAAGATTGGCGGCTGATTTTGGTTGGAATGGAAACGCCGAATCCGCCTTGGAACTGAGGCTTCTCATAGCCCAAACTTGATACAAAAATAGATCCCTGCTGCTCAATTCGGGCCCGGAATTGATTCTTAGAGAGTAGGCGGAGAGCTGGCTTACTACATTCTTGTATTGAACCAAGCAACGAGAAATGGCCCGCAAGTCCTTACTTCCTTTTGGATCTATACAATCCAAATTGACCGCAAGGAGGAACGCTCTTTCATTCCGGACGTTTCCGTCTGAGTCCCTTTGAATGGCCTCGTAGAACGACCGAAGTTCGTTGTTCAAACTTTCTTGCTGCAAACTTATCCCGTAGTCGACCTTAAGGTTTAAATTCTCAAAGCCTTCGGTCGTGATCTCCCTGAGCTCACCAAGTTGCTGCTCAATCTTGTAAAGCTCCTGTTGAATTTTCCACAAAGTCTCCAGGATCGCCGCTTGGGCCGCATCATCCTCCGATTGTTGAAACATGCTGACGGCCACAAGGGCCAAACCGACCCCACTGCTAGCCGCAAGAGCGACATTCGATGCGGTAGCTGCCGCCCGCGCCGCCGAAAGCGCCTGACAGAATTGTCCCAGGGCGTGAGTGCCTTGGCCGATCTTTTGTAATGTTTGATCTTTGGTTAATCGGCCAACGGAATAGATTAAAGTTCCATCGGCCTCTAGATCTTTCCCCGCCTCCGCAAGATCGGGCCCACTACTTGTATTTGCAGAACCTTGCGCCGCCTTCCTCTTGATCACTTGCTCTGCGGCGCTGACAGACTGTTTCGCTGAAGTCGTGACTTGGGCTGCGTAGGATCTGTCTTGTTTGATCTGCTCTAGCGCTTTGACGTCCAGAATCAAATTCTTTTCGACTACATTTTTGCCATTTGGAGTGAGTTCGTCGTGATCGTCTATGTAACCACCCTTCGCGAGAATCCCGGACAGCAAAGAGTTCGATTTCGCCGCTTCTTTGAGTTCATCCAGATCACCGATGCCAACTAGCGCAGAAGGTGTGGAGAGGATGTCGGTGTTTCTCAGATCGAGCTCAATAAGGGGCCCTCGGAAAACGTCTTGAGCCAGATTGATTCCGGCCTTGATACCCCCGTACAGCGTGTAACCTTGAGCGGCGACGTCGACGATCCCGGCAGGTCCAGTCAGCGGTACTGTGCCCAGCATTGTGAAGTCGGCAAGATCTTTGAGCTGTTCTTCGGTCGGGCGGCCTAAGCCCCCACTTTTCTGGTAGTACGCATAATTCGAGAGACTGGTTTGGTTGCCTTTTATGGTATTCAAGAAGTGAATTCTCCATAGATCGTCTGGAGAGGCGCTGCCTATTGTGTTGGCTGTATGGATTTGGTCATTCGTGGCCGTTGCAGAGGTGGCGTATAGAACATTATCGGCTTGGGCGACCCGATGTAACAGTAATATGAATGTAATGAAAGCTGTAGCGCCTGATATTCTGATACCGGTATGAAAGCGACGCATGCGGAAGACTCCCTCGAAGATCGTTTGTATTCTTGACGTCAACCGCCTGCGCGGAATAGATCCGAGCATCGAGGAAGGCTACGCATATGGATCGTTCCTCATGCGTTCAAATCCTAAGCCCAAGCGGACTTTCGCGGGCCTGAAGGTGCGCCTCGTTGGTGTCTGCGCGCGATCGGCCTATGAGGTCGTATCGTTACCCCGGAACGCGCTCGATGTTCCATCTCTACAGTCCCCCCCGGATACTATGGATGATAGTTCGCAGCGAAGCAGGAATGGTGAAGAAATTCTGGATATTGCAAGGTCGTCGAAGGATATCCGGTGGCTTTTCGTTAGACTTTGACCGAAAAGCCAGCGGTGATGCGAATGTCCGGTCTCGCGAAATTTGGACCGGCAGCTCCAATGGCCGGAGTTGGCCGGCTGCGGCCTGATCAACCCGCGGGGCTGGACAATCTCATGACGGGTCAGGAATGGGAGAGTTGCCAAGTTGGGAGTAGTCACACGAATTGCCGTATTTCCGAGTAGTAATTCGCTCAACCTGAGCATTGAGGCGAATCTGCCACGTCCGACTTTCCCAATAGCGAGTGTTGGCGCCTGACCAGTCGGTCGTCAAAGCAATTGTGTTCCTACGCCGTCGTTGAAAGCATCTCGCCCAGTCGCCGCTGCCGCTCGCGCCATCCCGGACCTCGCTGCGTTAATCTTCTCCGCATATTGC
>PLAD01000173.1 GCA_003134215.1 Armatimonadota bacterium | reverse complement strand
AGAGGTGAGAACGACTCAATCGTCGGCGGCTGAAGCACAGTGAACGTCTCGTCCGACATCACCGACCCACCAACTGCCGAGACGAAAACGAAACCTGAGAACGCGCCCGCTGGTACCACGGCTTCGATAATGGTGTCGGAAATTACAACGATATCTGTCGCGGCCGCGTTGTCGAACTTGACTAGCGATGACTCAGTGAAATTAGCCCCGCTGATCGTAACCTGCGTGCCTACCTTGCCGATCGTAGGAGAAAAGCCTGTTATCTCTGGGGAATGAGCAACAGTGAAATATACATCTCCAAGCGACTTGCCCCCGCGCGTCGTCACAAAGAGAGCGCCGCTCTCAGCTCCCACAGGTACAGTTACTGCGATTGCGCTGCTCGACAGTTCGCGATATTCCGGCGCGTTCACTGTGCCGAACGAAATTGCGAGAACATCGTACAGCGCTTCGCCGTAAATCGTGATCTCGGAACCGATAGCATCGTAGTTAGACGAAAGCGAGAGAATAGCTGGAAGCGGTATCAGCGTGAACTCGCTGTCCGGCGACGCGGTTCCTGCGATCGTTTCGACAACAACCTTTCCTGACGTACTGCCGGAGGGCACATCGGCTGTGATGACCGAGTCCGACTCCACGATGAAGCCCTCCGCTTCAATACCGTTGAAAGTCACCCTTAGGGCGCCCATTAGATCGGTGCCATAGATACTTATCGACTGGCCGACTCCGGCTGACTCTGGAGCCAGCGAGTGGACAGTCGGGGGCGGAATGATTTTAAATTCGGAAGTGCTTTGCGCTGCGCCGCCCGGTGTCGATACCAGGAAAAGCCCGTCAGCCGCATCGAGCGTCAGCCTCACAGAAATTGAACTGTCTGAAAGCACCACAAACTCCGCGACATTCAAACCGTTCAAAGTGACCCGTGTTGCGCCACTAAAGTTGGATCCGTGCAGGATCACTTGAGCGGCCGCAGGAGCGGCCATAGGTTCAACACTCGCTATGGACGGCTCTTGTATGAAAATGAATTCGCTTTCGCTCTCCCCGACTCCGCCCGGCGTGGTAACGCTAATAGTGCCGCTTGCCGCACCTCCAGGCACGCGAGCCGTCAGGAGTTCGGTCGATGCCACGTGAAATGCGGTCGGCAGTCCATTGAAGCGAACCTGCGATGCATCAGCGAAATTCTGCCCAATAACCTCAACAGGTGCACCTGCTCCGGCCGATGCTGGACTGAACGATGAGATGATTGGGGGCTGGAGGACAATAAAACCTTGGTCCGTCTTCGCCGAGCCTCCGACAGTAAGAAGTTGGATAAAACCGGTCTCTGAGCCGCGTGGAACGACTGTTTTCAGCTCAGTCGACGACAAAACCGCGACATCCGTTGCTTCGACGCCGTTAAATTTGACGACGGTAGATTTGGTAAAGTTGTAACCTGTGACTTCAACAGCGGTCCCTGCCGGGCCAATCTCAGGCCTGACTGACTCGATGACGGGCGGATAAACCACAGTAAAGACATTGTCGCTCGTAGAGACGCCGCCGAGAGTGACGACCGTGATTGGGCAGTCACCGTTCTCAGCTCCGTCGGGAACTGTCACTGTCAATGTAGAATCCGATGACTCTGTAAATACTTCTGCGTTTACGGCGCCAAACGCTACGGAGAGAGCGCCCCCGAGATTATTGCCTTCTACCTTGACAGATGCCCCAAGGCCCGCCGCAGTCGGAGAGATTGAGTAGACGTGCGGTTCGGGAATATATTCGAACTCCTGCACCGAGCTCGATATGCCGCCGGGGGTCGCTACAGTAATCAAGCCTGACGGAGCTCCGCCTGGTACAATTGCACGGACGACTGAGGCAGATTCAACAGTGTATTGGTCTGTGTCCAATGAGCCAAAAGAGACGCGAGAAGCGTTCAACAGACCGCTGCCCCGGATAATAATCTCGGCGCCTGCACCGGCTGCGCTCGGATTGAACGAATCGATAACCGGGAACGGAATGACATCGTAAGACCGCGGACCGACTGAAGTTCCACCACGGGTAACTAAAGTCACCGGCCCCGAAACAGCTCCCTCGGGAACTTCGACATTCACTCGATCCGATGAAACGAAAACAGGCTCTTTGGCGCGGATTCCGCCGAAGTCGATTCTTTCCACGCCATCGAAATTCGATCCTAGAATCGCGATAACCGTCCCAACCACACCTGCTTCCGGTGAAATGGATGAAATTATCGGGGCAGGTATTACCGTGAACTGCGCCGTTCCCGCGGTCAATCCGCCAGGCGTAGTAATGGAAATCAAACCGGTAATCGCGCCGGAAGGAATAACCGCAGTTATCGATGTTGGAGAGTTGACAGTGAATTGCGGAGACGGAACGCCGCCGAATTTGACTGCGAGCGCGTCAGAAAGGTCGGTTCCATCGATAGTAATCGATGAGCCGACGCCGCCCGAGAAATCGGAAAATCCGATAATCTTAGGAGGCCGAACAAGCATGAAGCTTTCTTCGGATGTCGCTGTACCGCCAGGCGCAGCGACGGTAATCGGGCCGGTCTGCGTGCCGAAAGGCACAACGACCGAAAGCGACGTGTCTGTTAGGGCGCTGATAGTCGGTTGTGAAGCCCCGGTAAACGAAACTCTGTTAGTACCGGCGAGCGACTCGCCCTTAATAGTGACTCGTGTTCCAACGCCGCCGGCCGCAGGAGAGAAACTAGTGATAGCGGGAGGAGGGACGACGTGAAAACCGGGGCGGCTAAAATCAACCCCCCGTGGAGTTTTTACTGAAACCACTCCTGACGTCGCTCCTTCGGGAACGACAACAGAAAGGGAGGTTTCGGAAGTCAAGTTGAACGTTGTCGCCAACGTCCCGTTGAAATGTACTTCCGTGATTCCAGTGAAATCTTGACCGGTGATGGTGATAATAGTCCCGACCGGGCCGGCAGAGGGCGTAATTGAACGGATCGTCGAGTCGTCGTCGTAATAGTCGCTGGACTCCCTGCTCCGACGATATCCTGTCGTTTCGAGTTCGTCGTCGTCTTCCACGCTCTCGTCCTCGTCAACATACTCTTCCTCAATGGAGCCGTTAGGCCCGCCGTTGAGGTCTCGTCGTGTTTGCGTAGGCTGCGAGTACGCCGGCCTATACCGACCCTCGAAGGCGGAAGGCTGCTGCACATTCGACGCCTGGGTCGCCGACTCTTCGTCAAGCGCTTCTTCGGGGGTGGGAATGTACGCCATATAAGGCGTCTCATCCGGAAACAGTCTTATGCATTCTTCTAGAACCCGGTCATAGCTAGTACCGGAAGCAATAACGCGCTTATAAATAATGGCGATGTGCTTGCCAACGAACTGCTTGATTATCTCAGGGGCTAGAACGTCCGTCCAGTCGTGTGGGCGGGAGGTTGCACGAAGCTTATCGGATCTGTTGTTGGCCATTCTATCAGGAGCTTTCACACCGTCATGATTCGTATTTTTTGACGACTAGGGTTGCATTATGTCCGCCAAATCCAAACGAATTGGACAGCGCAATTTTGGCATCGATCTTTCTCGGGCGTAGTGGGACGTAATCTAGATCGCAGGCAGGATCGGGATCGTCGAGGTTAATTGTTGGCGGAACCACACCGGTCTGGAGGGCGATAGCAGCCGCGACCGCTTCGATTGCCCCGGCAGCACCCAAAAGGTGACCAGTCATCGATTTCGTCGCGGAAATCGCAACTTTATAGGCATGGCTTCCAAAGACGGATTTCATGGCCTGAGTTTCGGCGATGTCTCCCGCTGGAGTCGAGGTTGCATGCGGATTAATATGGCCAACATCTTCCGGTCTGATTTGCGCGTCCTCCAAGGCCGCAACCATCGCTTTGGCCGCACCTCGTCCCTCAGGTGCAGGATGAACCATATCGTAAGCATCGTTACTCATGCCGTAACCAATTATTTCCGCATAGATTTTCGCACCGCGCTTCATTGCGAAGCTGAGCTCTTCCAGCACCAACACTGCTGCACCTTCACCCAAAATAAAACCATCTCGTCCCACATCGAACGGGCGTGACGCAAGATGTGGTGCATCGTTTCTCTTCGCCATCGCGCGCATATTCGAAAAACCAGCCATGGCAAGCCGGGTAACGGCAGCTTCCGCTCCACCTGCAAACATGACATCGGCGCGGCCGGTCTGGACAATACGGAATGCATCGCCGATGGCGTTGGTCGACGTTGCGCATGCGGTCACCACAGTTTCGCTCGGTCCTTGAGCGTTGAGCATTCTGGCAACTTTCCCGGTTCCCATGTTGGCGATCATCATAGGAACGAAGAACGGGCTGATTTTTCCCATGCCCTTTTCGAGCAGTGTCTTGGCTTCATTCTCAAGGGTTTCGATTCCACCGATACCTGAGCCTATCATCGTACCTACGCGGGGCGCCAGCAAATCATCGATCGCCAGGCCGCTGTCGTCCAATGCAAGCTTGGACGCAGCGACTGCAAACTGTGTGAAGCGATCCATTCGCCGGGCTTCTTTACGATCGACATAGTTTTCAGGATCGAAATCCTTAACTTCCGCCGCGATTTTAGTTGCTATGTCAGCACAGTCGAATTTGGTAATCAGAGCGACGCCTGACGTGCCCTCGAGGAGGGCATGCCAAAACTTCGCAACGCCCGTCCCTATCGGGGTTACGGCGCCGATTCCAGTTATTACGACGCGACGACGTGTTTCGTGGTTGGACAACGCAGTTACTCGCTACGCATCCGCCGAAACGCCGGTTTTAGTCTCGATGTAGCTGACAGCCTCTTGAACAGTGGTGATCTTCTCAGCGTCTTCGTCCGGAATTTCAACGTCGAATTCTTCTTCAAGTCCCATTACCAACTCGACGACATCCAGGGAGTCAGCGCCGAGATCCTCAACAAACGAAGCATCGGGGGTGACTTCGTCTTCGCTCACATCCAACTGCTCCACTACTACTTTCTTTACTCTATCAAACGTTGCCATTCTTTTCTCCTTAGTCTAAAGCAAATTTACTATAACCGAAAGCTTGTACAGGCTAGACCGTCAGCCCGCCGTCTACCGTGAGAGTTTGACCGGTAATGTAGTCCGACGACTGGGAAGCGAGGAAAATAACTGTTTTCGCCACATCGTCGACCGTACCAAACCGACCGGCCGGAATGTTCTTCAAAATTTGGTCGCGCTGACCATCCTTCATATCATGAGTCATCGCGGTCTCGATAAATCCTGGAGCGACCGCATTCACTTGAATATTTCTTGCACCGACCTCTTTGGCCAGACTTCGCGTAAATCCGATGACTCCAGCTTTTGATGCGCAGTAGTTCGTCTGCCCCGCGCTTCCGATCAACCCCATCACACTGGAGATATTGATGATCTTTCCTTGGCGCTGCTTAACCATTGGCTTGAGCGCCGCTTTGGTAACGAGAAAGACTCCCTTAAGGTTAGTGTCGATCACTACGTCCCAGTCGGCTTCCGACATCCGCAACAAAAGTGTGTCCCTGGTCGTTCCGGCGTTGTTCACTAATATATCTAGCCGCCCAAACGATGTCAAGACTTGACTGACAATATTTTCAGCATCCGATGGGCTGGAAACATCAGCCTGCAGCGCAAGCGAGCGGCGCCCTAATTTTTCTATTTCAGACGCTACGTCGCGGGCAGCTTCGATATTGGATCGATTAACGACCGCGACATCGGCGCCTTGACTCGCAAGCGCGAGTGCTATTGCGCGGCCAATCCCGGTACCGCCTCCGGTGACTAATGCCGTTTTTCCAGAAAGATGATCCATAGTTGTCGTCGCTTGGACTATTTCCTTAAAGCAGCCGCTGCCGCAGCGACTCCTGCCGAATCCGAGACGCTGAACACCTGAATATTTTTGGCAATCCTTTTCACCAACGACGAAAGCACAGACCCACTCCCAACCTCAACAAACGTATCAAAATCATCGTTCAACAGACGGACGATCGACTGCTCCCAACGGACAGGCCCGTCTACCTGAGCTACTAGATTATCCACAATCTGACTTGCGCTTGTCTCGTAGTCGGCCGTCGCATTGGCGACTACAGGTATTTTCGCAGACTCAACACCCGCACCCTCAAGATAGACTTTCATCTCTTCCGCAGCCGTCTTCATAAGCGGCGAATGAAAGCTGCCCGAAACAGCGAGAGGAATTACTTTCTTGGCCCCACGCGCCTTCAGCGCAGCTCCAGCTTTTTCCACTGCAGCGGGTACTCCGCTGATGACCACCTGACCGGCGCCATTGAAGTTCGCCGCTACTACCAGTCCGATCCCGGTTTCTGTCACCTCGCGGCAAACATCCTCCACGGCATCCGAAGCCAGGCCCAAAACCGCCGACATCGTGCCCGGATGTGACATAGCAGCACGGTTCATTGCATGTCCACGCTGGGTGACCAGCCGCAGGGCGGTCGAAAAATCGATCGCCCCGGCAGCCAAAAGCGCCGAATACTCGCCGACGCTATGACCAGCCGCGGCTTCCGCTGTTACGCCCTGCTCGGTCAATGCGTTTAAAGCCGCGGCGCTTACAGTGAAAAGGGCCGGCTGAGTAATTTCCGTGGACGACAGTTTGTCCGCTGGACCGTAAAAGCAAACCGAATCGAGCTTGTAGCCGATCTGCAGGCTCGCTTCTTCAAAAACCTTGAGCGACGATGGAATGTGGGCAGCGAGATCGGCGCCCATGCCGACTGACTGCGATCCCTGTCCGGGAAAAAGAAA
>PLAD01000290.1 GCA_003134215.1 Armatimonadota bacterium | reverse complement strand
GATCCGAAAGCTGTCGTCTTCTATGATGCTGCTCGCCGTCACTTCTTTGTGACTCTCGGCAAGAGCTGTGCCGACTATCGTTGGCGTAAATTGTGTGGCCAAAGTAATTCTCCTTCTAATGAGGATTATCGCCCAATGCAATACCAACTTGATCGCATTTGTACTGTTTTGTACTGCTAGAAGGCGATATTCCCTTATATATCATTAAGACCATTTAAACGTGCAATTGGTTCCTGAGAGATGACTGACTCAAATAGTTTCTACAAAAGGACTAAATCCATCATCCGCTTCGCCGCCGAACTTCAGCGCGCGCAATCCAAAATAGATCGGTACGGACAAAATCGAGTTGTAGATGGACTCGCCAAGAACCATGTGTGTCCACCAGCGCAGATAGTGTAAATTAGGCGCCATCAGAAAGTACAGGCCCTCGCAGAGCCATGTCGCGAGGAACACTGTTATCAGTGGAATGAACGGCGAATCCTGAATGATATGCTGCTGCAGGCTTCCGCACAAAAAGCCGGTGAGGAGCCGGCTTACCATTACCGATCCGTAATTGAACCCTGCAAGAACGGCGGTTAAGAATCCAGCCCACAAACTCTGCACTGTTCCGTAGAGATTTCCGATCAGTACGGAGATGCATACGAGGGTGGTGAGAATAAAATCGGGCCTCGCGTGAAAGAGGGCAATGCGAGCACTGAGGCCGGCTTGCAGCCAAGAGGCGACGAGCAAAATGGCCGCCAGCAGTAAGGATCGTGCGGTTGTCACTTGAGAAGAAAGCCTTCTTGGAGATGATCGAAGTTGGCAGCGGGGGCGACGGTCGCAGATTTGAGAAATCTCGTCTGGTCGAAAAAAACCGATGTAACCCGCCCAATCGGAATGTTTTTAGGGTAAATGCCGCCCAGCCCCGATGTGACGACAAGGTCACCGACTTCGATTTCCGAGTTTGGCGGCAAATCGTTGAATTGAAGGTTGTCCGAGTGGTCTCCAACACAGATGCCAACCGCTCCCGCTGATGCGGCGTCCGGATCTTTCGGGCCCGAATTTGCTGGAATAACACGTGCGCCGGCACTGGAGAGAGTGTCGGTGAGAAGGAGGACGTCGCAGGTGTTCGACGATACTGCGGTTACCTGCCCGACGAGATTTCCGTATTCGTCAAGTGCAGGTTCCTTCAGGGTAACCTCATCTTCGCCGCCGCGGGAGAATATTGCTGAATCTCGTTCGGAGAATGGTTTGAGTGCAAGTACTTCGGCAGGCATTAGTTGACGCGTATCGCGTGACTTAAAATTGAGAAGGGAGCGCAGTCGCGAATTCTCATCCGCCTGGTCGGCGAGTGTGCGGTTCTGGTCCATCAGATTTGCCACCTGGCTGCGAAGCGCTTCGTTCTCTACAGCAAGGCGAGGGCCTTCGAAAATCGAGGCCACGTCGACTTGCCACCACGAATCAACCGAATGCGATGTGTGCAGTACCGGTGAAAAGAGAACTTTGCGAGAAGCATTCGTGAGGGCATCGCTGCTCCCTCGAGCCTGCGAATGATGGCGTACCATTGTAATGAGTGCGCAGACTGCAATCGCAAGTACGAATACTGTCCATATTCGTTCTCGTGAATATCGTGGCATACTTCTAGATGATGTTGGCCGGCGGCTTTAGTAAGAGCGTCGCCGACCAGTTAGTGAGATTTAATTGGAAAAACCGAGCCGCGACTGGTGGATTACAACTTTGCGCAGTTGCGGATTGTTGTGAACCTCATCCAGATACTTGCCGGCGCCCATTGCAACACAGGAGAGCGGATCGTTTGCAATATGAACCGGCATTCCGGTTTCTTGCGCCAGCAGTCGATCGAGGCCGCGGAGCAGAGCTCCTCCGCCGGCCAGCGTGATTCCGTAATCCATCACATCTGCGGCCAATTCAGGAGGCGTCTCTTCCAGTGTCGATTTCACGGTATCCACAATAGCGGCGACAGGTTCGGATATGGCTTCCCGCACTTCCTCGGATGTCAACGAACATGATCGAGGAAGCCCGGACACCAGGTCTCTGCCCCTGACGAGAATCGTTAGCTCTTCGTCCAGTGCGAACGCCGATCCGATCGAGATCTTGGTCTCTTCTGCAGTACGGTCGCCGACAAAAAGATTGTACTTCTGCCGAATGTAGTTGACGATCGCTTCGTCAATTTCGTCGCCAGCAACTCTAATCGAACGCGCCGTGACAATGTCTCCGAGAGAAATGACTGCGACTTCGCTGGTGCCTCCGCCGATATCGACAATCATTGATCCAATGGGCTCGATGACTGGCAGTCCGGCTCCAATTGCGGCAGCCATCGGTTCTTCTATCAAAAAAGCTTCTTTGGCGCCGGCTTTTTTGGTGGCTTCGATAACCGCCCGTCTCTCAACTTCGGTGATCCCGCTCGGTACTCCGACCACAACCTGAGGATGGACAAGCGTTTTCCGGCGATGCACCTTTTCGATAAAGTAGCGAAGCATTCTTTCCGTCTGCTCGAAGTCAGCGATTACTCCATCCTTGAGCGGGCGAGTAGCAACTATCGTGCCGGGGGTTCGGCCAAGCATACGCTTCGCTTCTTCACCGACTTTAAGGACGGTGTTGGTTTTTCGATCTATTGCGACCACGGACGGTTCGCGCAACATAATGCCTCGTCCCCTGACGTGGACCAGTGTATTTGCGGTTCCAAGGTCAATTCCCATATCCCTGGAAAAGCGGCCGACGAAGTTCCGAAATAACGGTAGCAAAATAGTGTGTGCTCCAATAAGCGTGAGGAACTTAGTGTGAATCCTTCAGGCCTGCGGCTCGTAGTACCGCTTCCACATTATACCGGTGCACTGTTGTTTATTGGTGCCGGAATTCGTGTACATATCTCTGTGTCACCTATGCGGAACAAAAAATAGACTCCTTTGGTCTAGAAATCAGCGCACAGGGAAGTACTTTTAGCTGGAGGTAAAGTATGTTAAGCGAACAAATTCGCAAGTTTTCGGTGAAAGCTACTCTATGGACCACGGCAGCAGCAATTGTTCTGTCAGTGTTCCTTCTCGGTATTCCAAAGCCTGCTACAGCAGGCACGAGTTTCTCGATCGGCCTCGGTTTCGGAGGCGGATCCGTTGTTTATCGAAGCTGGTCGGGCGGCGGCTATCGCTACTGGCATCCTGGCTGGTATGACGGATATCACCGGTGGCACGGCGGGTACTACTATGGTCCCGTCATTTACAATGCTCCTCCGGATGCCTACTTCTGGTCGAATGGTGGTCCCCGATATTACCATCACTTCCGCGGAGGCTATGGTTACGGACACTCTTACTACGGCGGCGGCTACGGTCGAGACGACCACGGCGGCTTTAGAGGCGGTGAAGGCGGCTTTCGCGGTGGATACGGCGGCGGCGGTCATTCGGATTTCCGCGGCGGCGGCCACTCCGACTTCCGAGGCGGAGGATTTGGCGGTCACGACCGTCACTAGGTAAGAATGGAATAAAGGCGGCGGAGGGATATTCCATCCGCCGCTTTTTGGCGAGTGGCTCGTCCTCCTCGTATTCCGCGCGGAACGCTTTTGTTGGCAAATGTGGTTTCTATATCATTATTTGAAAAGCGATTACAACATATGGAGAATCAGGGAAGAGGGTCAAATGGCGGGCAAGGCAGAGCGATACGCTCTTTTGGCCGTGATCGGTCGGTGCTGAACGAGAAAGTCGCCCCCGGTACAGCGCGCCGAATCCTGGAATTCGCGGCGCCTCACAAAGTATCCCTGCTGATTTTTATGGGTCTCGTCATTATCGATGCCGGTGTAAGTGCCGTTATTCCATTGGTATATCGACAGATCATTAACCGTGGCATTGTCGGTCACAACGAGAAGTTCATTATTCATTTCGCCCTTCTGGCAGCGGCTCTCGCTGTGGTCAGTGCAGGTCTGACACTTTCCGAACGTTACTTAACATCGAAGGTCGGGCAGGGGCTGATCTTCGATATGCGGACAAAGATCTTTGCGCACGTGCAGAAAATGTCGCTTGCTTTCTTTACGAGAGTGCAGACCGGCGCACTGGTTAGCCGGTTGAACAACGATGTCCAGGGAGCCCAGGATGCATTTACCAATATCCTCTCAACAGTTATCGGTAACCTGATTTCTGTTATCGTCCAGCTTGTTGTTATGCTCTTCCTTTCGGCGAAGATTACGATTATCGCGCTCATTTTACTGCCTGTCTTCATTTTGCCGGCTCGCCGTATTGGTCAGCGTCTGCGCGAAGTGACACGGGAAGGCTACGATCTCACCGCGCAGATGAACACCACGATGATCGAGCATTTCAATGTCTCCGGCGCACTGCTTTCGAAGCTGTTCGGGCGGCCGTCAACCGACTCGGAGCTCTTTAACACGAGAGCCGCGCGTGTACGCGATATCGGCATACTACAGTCCCTCTATCAGCGATTCTTCTTCGTCTCGCTTGGTTTCACGGCCTCTTTAGCCACGGCGATCGTTTACGGTTGGGGCGGGATCCAGGCTGTCGAGCATATTCTCAACGTCGGAACGGTAATTGCTTTGACAACATATTTGCGTGGACTCTACGGCCCGCTGACCTCGCTCTCCAACATTCAGGTCGATGTCATGACCAGTCTTGTTTCGTTTGAGCGCGTCTTCGAGGTTCTCGATCTACCGCCATTGATCGCTGAGAAAGAGAATGCGGTTCCTCTCGCCGGCGGAGCTGCATCTATTAACTTCGAACATGTCCGGTTCTCCTATCCGTCGGCCACCGATGTATCGCTCGCTTCTCTCGAGTCGGTTGCGACGCTGGATCAGGTCAAAACCAGGCAGGTCCTTTCTGATCTGTCGTTCTCGGTAAAGCCGGGTCAAATGGCGGCCCTCGTCGGGCATTCCGGCGCCGGGAAGACGACCATCATACAGCTTCTGTCGCGCCTCTACGATGTCGACTCCGGATCGATCTCAATCAACGGTATCGACTTAAGAGATGCGACCCTGCGATCGATCAGCGATCGTATCGGAGTGGTCACTCAAGATGCGCACATGTTTCACGACACGATACGGGCGAACTTACTCTACGCAAAGCCCGATGCAAGTGAGCAGGAGCTAGAGGATGCCTTGGAAAAGGCGAGGATACTATCTCTGATACGATCTCTTCCCCGCGGTCTCGATACGATGGTCGGTGACCGAGGTTATCGGCTTTCGGGAGGAGAACGGCAGCGGCTGGCGATTGCCCGCGTTATCCTGAAGGCGCCGGACATTATTATTCTCGACGAAGCGACGGCACATCTTGATTCTAAATCGGAACACGCAATTCAGCTTGCGCTGGCGACCGTGCTGAACGGACGGACCTCGGTTGTCATCGCGCACCGGTTGTCGACCATTCAAAAAGCAGATAAGATCCTGGTCATCGACTCAGGTCGGATTGTCGAGGAAGGTACTCATGAAGAGCTTTTGAAGAACGGTGGTCTCTATACGGAACTGTATAGCACACAGTTCTCGAAGCCCGACTCGCTGTCGTCATTAGGGTTGAGATCGTCCGACAGCGTGCTGTCAAATCCACTTCTTAACGACGATATCGTTAGTGCGCTGGAGCCGAGCGCCGTAATCTAATTTCGGTAAACCGAGGCGGCCTGTTTGCATCACTGTGTGCTGAAAGGCCGCCTTTGTGTTAAGTTTTCCTTAATGGTTTGCCCGGAACATCGTTTTTCTGGTATAGCTATACCATGAGTGAGACGGTATCGAAGGACGAACAGCAACAGTCTTCAGTAACACAGAACCAGCTTTTAATTCCTGTTCCGGAGGATTTGCCCAGCCGAGACAGACGTCTCGATGAACCATCGCTCTATATCAACAAGGAACTCTCCTGGCTTGATTTCAATCAGAGAGTGCTTGATGAGGCGTACGATAAAAGCCACCCGCTGCTTGAACGAGTCAAGTTTCTAGCAATTTCGTTTTCGAATGTCGACGAGTTCTACATGATCCGGGTGTCGGGCCTGCAGCAGCAGGATCATGCGAGCCCGGGTGAACTTTCTTCCGACGGTCGAACGCCGGCAGAAACCCTCACTGCATTGCGCGCCAAATATACGACCATGCTTCAGCAGCAGTGCGCTCTTTGGACAGACGATCTTTATCCCGCACTTCGCTCAGAGTCGATCTATATCCACGACTACTCCGATCTGACACGGCTACAGAAGAAGGACCTGAAAACATTCTTCGATCGCGATATATTCCCTGTACTAACACCGCTCGCTATCGATCCCGGACATCCCTTTCCACACATCTCAAACCTCAGCTTAAACCTCGCGGTCATTGTCAAAGATCCTGTGCTTGGTGAGCGTTACGCCCGTATGAAGGTTCCGGGAGTCATACCGCGTCTGGTGCCTGTTAGCGTAGAAAAGGGTTCGCAGACATCGCACTTTGTCTGGTTGGAAGATGTGATTTCGGCAAACCTTGATGCGCTGTTTCCAGGTCTCGAAGTTGTGGCAAGCTATCCTTTCCGGGTGACGCGCGATGCTGACATGGACATCGCCGAGGATGAGGCAGCGGACTTACTGCAGACAATCGAGCAGGGCTTGCGGGCCAGGCAGTTTGGGGCAGTCGTTCGGTTGGAGCTGCAGCCGTCAATGCCGAATAAACTGCGCAGCCTGCTGATTTCGAACCTTTTGGTCGACGGCGCAGATGTGTATGAGGTTGCCGGGCCTTTAGGGTTGACCGATGTGATGCAGCTGCTGAAGATTGATCGCGCGGATCTCAAAGACGCTCCACTCCAGACGCACGTTCCGCATCAATTTACGACGCTGCTTGAGAACCGGAACGGTGACGATGCCTTTGCGGCGATCTCGCAGCGCGACATCTTCCTGCACCATCCTTACGACTCGTTCCAGCCGGTGATCGGTCTGATCGAAGCTGCCGCACATGGCAGCGGCGTGATGGCGATTAAACAGACGCTCTACCGTGTCGGCTCCAAATCGCCGATCGTCAAGGCATTGATTGAAGCGCGCGACGAAGACACGCAGGTTGCCGTTTTGGTGGAGTTGAAGGCGCGCTTTGACGAAGAAAATAATATTGAGTGGGCGAAGGCGCTGGAAGACGTCGGTGTTCATGTCGCCTACGGTCTGGTCGGCCTCAAGACCCACTGCAAAGTGCTCATGGTCGTGCGCCGCGACGAGGACCGCCTGCGCCATTATCTCCATCTCGGCACCGGCAATTATCACCCCAGCACCGCGCGCTTCTACACCGACCTGAGCCTNNCATCTGGGCACCGGCAACTACAATGCGACAACTGCGCGTATCTACACCGATTTTTCGCTGATGACGGCGCGCGAAGATCTGGCGTCCGATGTCTCGGAGCTGTTCAACCTGCTTACCGGCTATTCCCGCCAGCGAAAGTACCGCAAGCTTTTGGTCGCGCCGGTCAATATGCGCGATCGATTGACTGCATTTATCGAGCGCGAGGCGAAGCACGCGATATCCGGTCGGCCGGCGCGCCTGCTCTTCAAAATGAATGCCCTG
>PLAD01000044.1:4308-4871 GCA_003134215.1 Armatimonadota bacterium | reverse complement strand
CGGTTGTACGACTGGCGGTACAACTTGCGGTAGCACGACAACGACCGGCGGTACCTCGTCAACCGGGTGTACTTCGACGACTGGCGGTACGACCGGCGGCACTACAGGCTCTGTTCCTTCGACACCTGAACCCGGAATCAACGCCTTTATGTTCGCTCTTCTTGCATCAGTAGGCATTATGACGATGTTCAAAAAGCGTTCGGTCAAAGCCAACTAATCAATATTCGTGGCCTGATCCACTGCGTAAATAACTATCCAGTCGCCCGTTGCAAGCTACAGTCGATCTGAGCTTTCGGCGGGCTTTTGTTTGTGCTGTCGAACTCCGTTCAAATACCGGATTTTGGTCTGCAAGTTCTAATTTGCTCAATTTTCGGACAGATTCTACCGCTAATGGATTGGCGGCAACATTACTGCTGTCGAAAGGATCGTTGAAAATATATGAGAATTCTGTTGAAGTCCGCTGTCGTGTCGGCGGGACTGATTAGCACTCTATTTCTCCCAACGTTTGTACTTGCTGCCTCCAATATTTCGGTTACCAGCGAATGCACCGGGGTGGTCACTGT
>PLAD01000044.1:0-4299 GCA_003134215.1 Armatimonadota bacterium | reverse complement strand
CGGTTGTTTCATGCCCGACGCCGAAGACTCCCGTTGTTTCATGCCTGACTCCGAAGACCACGGTTGTTTCATGCCCGACGCCGAAGACGCCAATAGTAACATGCCCAGCGCCGAAGACCCCGGTAGTTATATGTCCGACTCCGAAAGCGCCGGTTATTACATGTCCTACGCCCACACCTCCCGTAACGCCATGTCCTGCTCCTAAGGTCCCAACCATCACCTGCCCAACACCTTTGCCGCCGACTATACCGGTCTGCCCGGTCAAGCCAATCTGCAGCACGACCGGAGGAAGTACCACGGGCACGACAGGCGGTTCGACAGGCGGAACCACCGGCGGCACGCCTGGCAATGTCCCTTCAACTCCCGAACCTAGTTTTGGAGCGTTTCTCTTTGCTCTTGTCGGGGCCGGTGGACTAATGGCTCTCGCTAAGAAGCGAGGTTCCAGGCTCAGCTAATTTCACCTTGGGTATAATTCCATCAGTGATCGCTGGTGGAGTATACGATTTGTTGATTTTCGGCGCAGGTCATATCGGTAATTTGGCGGCATGTTCCGCACAAGACCGGGGCCTGCGCTGTAGGGTTAAGATCGCCAACGAGATAAAACTCAGAATCGGCGAAAATGTTTAACAGGCAGCTGTTTTTTGTTAAACAAAGGATTTTTTACTTCGTTTCATTTGTACTTCTGGACAACCTCTCGTCTAGCAGGCTAAGAACCTCGCTCCTTCGATTATTTGGCGCCACAGTCGGTAAAAAATGCGCCGTGCGCGGCGGACTGTTAATTCAAGAAGCTTTCAATTTCACTATGGGAGACGATGTATTTGTGAATGCAGCATGCTGTTTTGACTGCTCGGCTCCGATAATTCTTGGTGACGGCGTTCGCTTAGGCTATCAGGTAACTATCATTACCGGAGGACACGAGATTGGTGCGGCTGAGTGCCGAGCTGGTGCATATAGCCCTAAACCTGTCACTATCGGAGATGGCGCATGGATTGGAGCAAGGGCCACAGTTTTTTCTGGAGTTTCTATTGGCAACGGTGCGGTTGTAGCATCCGGGTCAGTAGTCACTATGGACGTCAAACCGCATACACTTGTTGCTGGAGTTCCGGCTCGCCACGTTAAGACGCTCGAATTGTAACTAAGCGATAAAAATAATATGAAGGCCTTCTCTTTCTAGGCTCCTGAGAATTTAAGCGCCTAATGATCAAAGACATTTCCGTCCCTGCCAAACCCAGTAGACGAGTCACAATTAACTCCTATTCACTTGCCAGACAACTGTTCTTTCTGAGACAGCGCCTTTTTTACGCCTGCTCATTTTTTTTACTCGACAATCTTTTTTGCGGCAAGATTCGAGCATCGCTTTTGCGATGGAACGGGTCGGTGATCGGAACTGGATGCTTTATTCGCGGCGGCCTGAGAATTCAGGAAGGCTTCGGCTTGGAGATAGGGGACGATGTATTCATAAACGCAGACTGCTGCTTCGATCTTTCCGCCCCGATCCGCATCTGCACGGGAGCGCAGATCGCCTTTCAAGTGACAATTATCACGGGCGGGCATGATTTTGGCCCGCACGAGAGCCGCGCGGGAGCGCACCGGCCGGAGCAAGTGACGATAGGGAAGGGAGCCTGGATCGGCGCCAGAGCCGTGATCCTTCCAGGAGTGACGATTGGGGAGGGGGCGGTAGTAGCAGCCGGCGCCCTGGTGACCAAAGACGTACCGTCTGACACGCTTGCAGCCGGCGTTCCGGCACGTATTGTCCGCTCACTCGAGTTGTAACTGCTATTCTCTGATCTGACCGCTGCCGCGCACTATGTATTTGTACGTAGTAAGTTCAGTGAGACCCATCGGACCGCGCGCATGCAGTTTTTGGTTTGAAATGCCGATTTCGGCCCCGAATCCAAACTCGTAACCGTCCGTAAACCTAGTCGATGCGTTAACATAAACGGCGGCTGAATCGACAGCGCCAACAAAGTACTGTGAATTCTCATAGCTCGATGTAATGATGGAATCGCTGTGATGGGTTCCGTATTTGTTAATGTGATCGACTGCTGCAGTAACATTGTCGACCACCTTGATGGCGATGATCAAGTCCGAATATTCTTCATACCAATCTTGTTCGGTGGCTTCCACTGCATACGAAGTAAGCTTTTGTACCGATGAGTCCCCGCGAATTTCTACTTTACATTCGTGCAGTGCAGCTGCCGCGAGTGGAACAAATCGTTCTGCAATGGCCCTGTGAACAAGAACCGTTTCAGCTGCATTGCACACCGAAGGCCGCTGCACTTTTGCGTTGATTATAATGTCCGTTGCCGCAGTGAAATCCGCGGAGTCGTCGACATAGATATGACAGTTACCCGTCCCGGTTTCGATAACTGGAACTGTCGCAGTCTCGATCACCGCATTAATGAGCGCCGTGCCGCCGCGCGGAATTATGCAGTCTATCACGCCCTTCAGTTTGGCCATTTCGGCGACAAAGCTGCGATCCGGAGATTCGACAAAGCTGACCGCGTCTGCCGGTAAACCAGAGTCAGTCAACGCCTCTCTCAAGCATGAGACTAGTGCTTTATTAGAACGTAATGACTCTGAGCCGCCGCGGAGGAGCACAGCATTACCGCTCTTTATACAGAGCGCGGCCGCGTCGACAGTGACGTTTGGACGCGATTCATAAATTATGCCAATCAAGCCAATAGGGACGCGCACACGGCTGACTGAAAGTCCGTTTGGCCTTACCCAACCGTCGATAATCTCGCCGATCGGGTCTCGCAGGTCGGCAACCTGAACAAGGCCTAGGCAGATTTCCTTCATACGCTTTTCATTGAGTGTTAGCCGTTCGACCTTTGCTTCGCTCAGACCATGGCGGCGTGCGTCGTCGATGTCTTTTGCATTCGCGTCAAATATCTGTTTTGAATTCGCCTGCAGCCGCTTTGCCATCATTCGGAGCGCGGCGCTCTTTTGTTCGATAGTCGCAGTTGACATGAAAGCAGCTGCTCGCTTAGCGGCTTGCGCCGAAGCAATGAGGTCGAATGCGGCATCGTTGCTCATGATCTAATTCCGTTCGTCTATTCGTATTTGGAACCATTGTACTCTGCGATAGGATATAAGATATAGAGCTTGTGTTCAGCACATTGGTCCTATGAGAGGTTTGTTTTATGCAGTTCAGACGAATGAGACTCCCGCTACTTTTGATCGCGGCGTTTGCCGCAACGATGACGATCACGCCGAGCACGTTCGCCGCCGCGGTAATCGGGCAAAAGGCACCTGATTTTTCAATTCCAGATGCTGTGACCGGTGATAACGTAACGCTGAGCAGTTTAATTCCGACCCATAAAGCCGTCGTGCTGATATTCGTTTCTACTCAATGTCCCTACTCAAATGGTTATAACGGCAGGATGCAGGATTTATCGATTAAATATGGGGACCTTGGGGTCGATGTCATCGGGATTAACTCGAATGACAACGAAGAAGAAGCCGATATTGTCGAGCATAAATGGCAGCACCATTTGACGTTCCCAATCCTCAAAGATATGCACAATATTGTAGCCGACTCGTACGGAGCAAGCCACACACCGGAAGCCTATGTCGTCGACGGAAACGGGATACTTGTCTACCACGGCCGGATCGACAACAGCGTAGATCTCCCGAGTGTCAAAACGCACGAACTCGCGGATGCACTGAATGATGTTCTCTCGGGTAAGCCTGTTGCGGTTCCGGAAACGAAGGCGTTCGGATGCTCCATTAAGCGCACCAATGAGACTTTCTAAGGGTTTTCTCGCCGTTATTTTAGTGCTTGGGCTCTTTTGCATCCGCCTCGCACCAGTATCCTCAGCGCCGAGAGTCGTTTACGCCGATGCAGCTTCCATAAAAAGTGCAATCTCTGCGGATAAAGGCAGGGTGGTCCTTGTTAACTTCTGGGCGACTTGGTGCGGCCTTTGCGTCACCGAATATCCAAACCTGGTCAAACTTGACAGGATCTATCGGAAGAAGGGACTGGTGATTATTGCTGTGTCGCTGGACCTCCATGACGATATCGGCGATAAGGTCGTACCGTTCCTGGTCAGTCGTCATGCATCGTTTCGACAGTTTGTCCTGCAGCAGAGCGATCCGGAGAAGGATATCGACGCATTTGACCCGACATGGCAGGGTGATTTACCGCGGACCCTCATCTATGGTAGGTCGGGAAAGCTAATCGATATCTTGCCGGATGAGCAATCTTTCGGCAGCTTCCAACATGCCGTCAAGATCGCATTGCGCGCACATTAGCTTTGTCTGGAATCATTCCTGGCCCGACTCGTAGTCGGGAGC
>PLAD01000350.1 GCA_003134215.1 Armatimonadota bacterium | reverse complement strand
AGATGGCTTAAGCAAGTGCTCGTTGTTGTTCTATTTGTAATATTGTGCTATTTGTCCGCGTTCAATTCAAACTTGGTCGCATCTGCAAATTTGGCCGGCTCCTCGACAGTAACGGTGGAACCACTGCCACCGGCTCCTGCTCCAGTTCTTGCAGGCGTCAGCAGCGCTGACCTGGGTATGGTTGACGGGTTAAGCCAGGCGGATGCCACTCATGTTTTTACTCTGACAAACACAACAAAAGCCCCGCTTTTGCTAACCTCAATCCGAGGAAGCTGTGGCTGCGAACATCTTGCATTCGTCGTAAACAATCAGGAGCTACCGAGTACTTCGGTGCTGCCGTCTAAGTCTGTACTTGTAAAGATGAACGTCCGTCTACGCGGTCAGCCGGCGGCTCAATTGGTGAAAACTGCCTGGGTTGTTGGCGCTGCAGGGAAAATCCTCGATACGCTGACGCTAACCTTCAAAGTACGTCAGCCTTTTATAGTACAGCCAGTACATCTCGACATTGGCGATGTGACTGCTGGAGGAACAAAGTCGGCGGAAGCTAAAGTGGAAGTGGATTCGGTACTTTTGCCTGCAGGTCAGTTTCCGGCCTTTACTACAGATACTCCTGGAGTTACAGCCAAGCAGTCCGGCCCGGCTATTTTAACCGTACGTGACGGCAAACCGGAATATTCTACTAATTATCTTGTGACCGTTAATCAAGTTTCGACCATGGGCAATTTTGCGGCAATGCTTAGCTTTAGTTTAAGCACTGCCGATCATCCAAACGAAACAGTCTTTCTTCCGGTGACTGGGAATGTAGTTGGCAGCTTCGCCGTTTCGCCAAAGGCTGTAAATTTCGGGGCAGTTGCATCAGGACNNGGAAGTTCAGCTTCTTCCTTGACACAGGTGAAAGTAGTGTCCGATAACCCATCGCTGTCGGCTCAGATCGTCCCGAACACAGGCGGCGGTGGCGAGAGTTGTTCTCTGAACGTTACACTTTCAGGCAAGGCGCCGGTCGGACAGCTTAAAGCTAATATTTCGCTGTCGTACGGACCGAATCAAAACCTCGTGATTCCAGTGACGGCGAACGTAATCGGTTCCTACTAATCAATCTGCTTCCTCTTCCAATTCTTTGGCCGTTTCAGCGGCCTGAACGAGTACCGTTGAAGTCGATCCGCAAAACTGCCTGGTCGAACCTTGATATCCGCGTGATTGATTTCGCCAATAGCAATATCAAGCGGCACATCGAGTCCTGATGCTTTAGAAAATCCAAGCCGTTGACTTTTATAAACACTTTTATGCCCGACGATGAGATAGGCTGTGCAAGCGCATAAAGCGGCATATACTCCAATTGATGCAGGTAGAAGCTCGATCCCCATCACAGAAGCAGCGATTGGGGTATTTGCAGCAGCCGCAAGTACAGCCACAAAGCCGAAGGCGGCAAAGAGCGCGGGCGGTAATCCCAAATGTGTTGCAAGCGCTGCGCCGAGAGTCGACCCCACGAAGAATAGGGGGGTGACGATACCTCCGCTGCCCCCGGTCTCCAATGTCACTGATGTTGCCACAATCTTTATGGCAAATGCCATCAGGGAAATGGACACAACCCCGTGCATGGCCTGGTCAATGGTGCTGACTCCCAAGCCTGAATACTTTGCGCCCGCAACTGTGTAAAGAATTGCAAGGAATAGCCCTCCCGCGCTTGCGACGATATAAGGGTGACCGAGGAACCTGTGGACAACTCTCTCAACAAATGAAAGCGCCTCAATCATCGCTCGCGCGGCCAAACCGAAGACCAGTCCAAAGCCGATGGATAGGAGAACTAAAAGAGGGGCGCCATGTACGCCTGCAGTAGTCTGCAACGCTGGTATCGGCGGTACTGTCCCGCACACAAGGTGGGATACTATACCTGCTACCAGGCACGGAAATAGAACTGGATACTCGATCCGCCCTAAATAAAGTACCTCGATTCCAAATAGCGCTCCGGAAACCGGCGTGCCAAATACAGCCGAGAATCCGGCGCCAATACCGCAAATTACTAACCGACGTCTGTCCACGTCTGAGAGCCTGAGAATATCCGCAAAGCCGCTTGCGATTGCCGCACCGATCTGCGCACATGGTCCTTCTTTTCCCACCGATCCACCAAACGCGAGAGTGAGCAGAGTTGCTAAGAGTTTGACCGGAGCAACCGGTAAATCTATTTTTCCGTTCTTGCTATGTACGGCAGTAATCACCGCTTCCGTCCCGTGGCCCTTCGCAGTCGGCGCATACGTTTTGATAAGCCACACGCAGGCGGGAAGTGCAAGTGGAAGGAGGTCGAAATAACGAAAATAGCCGTACCGTACATGGCGGGCAAGCGCTGTTGCTTCTGTCAGAAGGTAGAGAAATAGCTTCGTTCCAAGCCCAACACAAAGTCCGGCGACTGCGCCAAGGAGCGCCCATTTGACTGTGCCGATGAAAAGTGCTGCGTGCTCTGTGTACCAATACGTCGGCAAAGGTGATGAAGTAAGAATAGGTTTTTGGTTATCCGCTATCTCGGAAGCAGTGTTTTTTATATCCATTTATCACGCCGCAAGCAAGCAATCTGACCTTTTAATTTCGTGAATTAAAGTAAGTCAAAACGCTTTTTTGGTTCCTCGGATTACAATGTACCTAAAAATCGAAGGAAGATTGGAGACGATCGTGCAGCCGTTGTTCGGCCGGCTTAGGCTTTGGAAACAGTTGTTTAAACCTCTCCGTTCCTAACGCGTCAGCCAGACGTAATGCAAATTTGTACAATCGTCCGGCGTAATAGTCGCGATCTTCATCGCTTGAAAACTCCGATTCCAAACCAACTGAACCATCGCTGCGATTATAAACGTGTACAATATCGCCCTCGACAATCGAGCCGGCATTTATTAGTTCGCGCATTTTAGACCTCTGCTTGGATATTGCCGTCTTCGCCGTAATTCGCTCTCGGCGAGCGAGTTGCCCGATAGACATCCGCCCGTCCAGTAGGGTCTCAAGGGTAACGCGGTATACGTTGGCCAACTCGGAATAGTCTTCTAGAAGCAAAAGGTCAATCGCCGTTGTCAAGAAGTCGCGCCCGAATCGTTCATCCGCACGCGAACGCAATGACGATCCCTTCATAATCTTCCGTCCGTCATATTCGACCAGAACGTAGTTCTTTATCTTAAGCGATAACATTGCCGTAAAGCGGCCGTCATGGATCAGTCGGATGCCTTGCGGAACGCATTGTGCTATTTTCGCAATATATTCGATTTCTTGATCAAACGCGATGACTGTTTCCGGCGGTCGGAAGTAAATCCCGTCAGTATCTATTTCGATCACCAGGCTTCCTGTCGTTTCCAGTTCTTCAGCAATCGTTCGCACAATCTCTTGCCCTGCTATTGTTACTTGCTTGGCTGCGGCATAATCGTTGAAGTGGAACGGACCACCAATATAGCCATAAAACGAGTTGATTAGCGTTTTGAAGGAGTTTTGGAGTCCATCCCAATAGAGGAACTCCTGTGTCGTGCGATCGACGGATTTGGCTTTCGACTTTGATGCAAGGCGCCTGTCGGTCAAATCGGCTAGCAGAGGTAAAAAGACATTAAGCCTGTCGGATGCCGGTTTGATCTGACGTGTCAGCATCAAGGATGGATATAGCGATTCCACATCGGTCTTTACGACATGATGCACCACTCCGACGGCTCGAACCTCTGTATAACCTCCGGGGTATTCCGC
>PLAD01000038.1 GCA_003134215.1 Armatimonadota bacterium | reverse complement strand
GATAACGGGGCGAAGGAGACGGTCACTCCCGTCGGGACGCCGGAGGCGCTGAATACGACATTCCCGCCGAATCCGTTGGCCGGATTTATCAAAACGGACACTGTAGGCTCGGTAGAAGGCGCCGTCTGAACTAATAGCGGCAGAGCGTAGAGGCTGAAGCTTGCCGGTAGAGTAGCCGCAGTGAGAACGGAATTAGTTCCGAGCGGACCCCAATAATCGTTACTCGTTGTGTAATAAAAAGTGCCTAGCTGAAGTGCGCCGGTCGAGAAAACAGATGTCGCATGTGCTGTTCCGCGAGAGCAGATGCACAAAGAATTCAGCTCAGGGTCTGACCCGAAGTCGTAAGAATAGGTGCCGGTCGGGTCCATGGGCTCTGCCGAGGAGGCATCTGCTTCAATCAAGCCGGTTCCAGGCAGATAGAACTCAGTAATACAGTGAATGAAGTTGGTGCCGTCCCAGTATCCGCACAGTGTGCGCGAAGGTATACCGATCTCGCGCAGGCACGCGTTGAGGAGTGTACTGAAGCCAAAACAGTTTGCCTGCTTATATTGTAAAGTCGCGACGGCGGTGCCGTCGTTGTCTGGAGAAGTCACATAAGTCGTATGTGCTACCACCGCAAGGAACAGCTTCCGCGCGGCATCGTAGGGAGTCATTGATGAACGGTAGTTGACTGGAAGCGATGTATTGACGAACGATACAATTGTCGGATCGGTCGACTCGACGAGGCTGTCAGGGGCGAGCCAGGGCTGGAAGCTCGACGGCAAGTGCGAAATAGCCGACCAGGTGCTGCCGCGAAGCAGCGTTGGGTTGACTCGAACCGAGCTGATGGCGAGATTATATGTATTGGTCGACACCCAGGTATCGTGACCCGGCACCGGCGTAAAGTTCGAAAAATTGGTCTGGTAAACCGGATCTCCTGTTGGAGATGTGGTGACAATCTGCGAACCGGATGGAACTTTTTGCGATATTACCTGTAAGAACGAGCCGGTAGATGGCTCTCCAAGCCAGGTAAATCCATTGAGTACGATATTGGCGTTATCTGTCCAATCCAGCGTCTCCGTCTGCTGCCCGGTCCATGTCAAAGTATCGTAATATTGGATAGGCGTGGTTGGTGGTTGTGGAGTGAAAGAAAAGGTGTAAGTTCGTCCGGCAGCCGGAGCTCCGGTAACGTTCTGAGGATCGATCGTGACTGTCACAGGTACCGAAGAATCCAGCGGCAGACTGTATCCGTAATACTGCCAAAAATTGCCCGATGCGACGGGTTCGCCTGTAATTGTGCCGACGAGGTTGGCTTCCTGGATTTTGACTTCGTACGACGCAGCCGGGGTGCCGGTCACTGTCCAGTTGAACCGAACAAAATAAGGGTCCCCGACTTCCGGCGTGTATGGGTCGCCACTGGAGTTGCAGGTGTATGCTGAAGTGATCTGGATCGTACATGCTGCCCCTGCTGACAACGCCGAAATCAGTTGAAATACAAATATTAAAGCTGCGATGTAAAGCAGCTTCCCAATAATCGACTTATATACGAACACGGAAGACTCCTATCCTAATTCTGTGACGACGTGACAGCGCCGGTCGAACAAAACTGACAGAAGGCTCGACAGAACACGTCTGGTATTCATTCCTGGTAAGCACTTCAATTCTAAACGATTGAGTGCTCTTAGTCAAGCCGTTTCCGCCAATTGTTTAGGGTGCAGAGATGTACTGCGGCTGCTTTACTGCGCCGCCGGAACGAATGTCGTATAGACGAGATAGGCGTTGAGGCCGAAAATCATTGCCGCGAGTACCCAGCCCGCAGCCTTGGTGGCCCAGCCGTTGACGAAAACCGACATCTTGGTCTTGTCACAGGTGAACTGCACCAGCGGGATAACCGCGAAGGACAGTTGAATCGACAGAATGACCTGACTGAAAATCAGCAGTTTCCCTGTACCGGCCATTCCGTAATAGCCGACGACGAAAAGGGTGGGGATGATCGCCAGTAGTCGAGATATTAGTCGACGCGTCCAGGGTGGAATCTTGAAGTTCGTAAAACCCTCCAGTATGATCTGCCCGGCCATAGTCCCGGTCAACGTGCTGTTCTGCCCGGATGCAAGCAGAGCAATCGCGAAAAGAGGAGTCGCAAGCCCAACGCCCAGCAGCGGGGTAAGCAGCTTATAAGCGGTCTGAATATCGCCCACCTCGTGGTGACCGGAGCGATAAAAGGCCGCAGCCGCGAGAATGAGGATCGCAGCGTTTACAAAAAGTGCAAGTGTCAATGCGAGCGTCGAGTCGGTGTAGGCAGCTTTTATCGCCCCCTTAATCTCAGGAATCGTCAAGCCGTACCGGCGCGTCTGCACAATTGACGAATGCAGGTAAAGGTTGTGCGGCATCACGGTTGCGCCGAGAATCCCCAGGGCGATATAAAGCATCGCCGGGTTCTTAACAATATCGTTATGCGGCAGCAGTCCGGCAGCGGCCCCGAGCCAGTTCGGATGAGCATAAACCATCTCTACAGCGAAGATCACCATCATCAAGCCGATTAACGAGATTACCAGGGCCTCGACCCAGCGAAATCCACGCCCCTGCAGCGCGAGTACGACAAGAACATCCAGCGACGTCAGACTGCAGCCGATAATGAGCGGAATGTGGAAAAGTAGATTTAGCGCGATTCCTGCTCCAATAACCTCGGCGATATCGCAGGCGACAATCGCTATCTCTGCGGAAATCCACAACATGGTTGCGACAGGTCTTGTGTACGTGTCGCGACACGCTTGTGCAAGATCTCGCCCGGTAACAATTCCCAGCTTGGCGGCGAGAGCCTGGAGAAAGACCGCCGTAAAGTTCGCGAGGAGGATGACTGACAACAGTCTGTAGTTGTAGATCGCCCCGCCGCTGATATCTGTAGCCCAGTTGCCGGGGTCCATAT
>PLAD01000076.1 GCA_003134215.1 Armatimonadota bacterium | reverse complement strand
GCGCACGCGCACGCGCACGCGCTGTTATTTAACGTAGCGTTCAGTAACGCAGACGACCGTAAGCGCTTATTGGACGTAACGGGGGGCATTCGGCGACATTGATTATGGTCGAAGCGTATGTAAGAATATGAAAGCATCGGTCAAACAGCGTAAGTGAACGCAAACGTATAAGTCGTGGGAACGGCGGTTTGAAATTGAACCTCTAGCGGCCGTTTAGTTTTGAACCCCTGACTACTTTAGCCGTTCTTGGAGGATTTCCCGCGCGTACGTAGTCGATGGCTCTGTCCGCTGAACGCGAACACGGAGCCGTGGTGTACAAGCCGATCGATCACAGCTGTTGCCGTCATCTCATCCGGGAATATCTGCGTCCATTTCTCAAACGGTAGGTTCGTCGTGAGCGCAATGCTCCGTCGTTCGTAGCGCTGGGAAACGAGTTGAACCAGCAGATCCGTTGCTTCCCGATCAAACGGAATATAGCCGAGCTCATCGATCAACATCAGGTCAATCCTGTCAATAAGCTTATAGTAGCGTTGCAACGTCCCGTTCTTTTTTGCAGCGATGAGTTTCATCAAGAGTTCGGCTGCGGTGGTGAAGGCGACGCGATAACCACGCATACACATCGCCAACCCGAGTGCACTGAGAATGTGGCTCTTCCCCAATCCAGGAGGCCCGCTAAGAATCAGATTGCGGTGAGCTCCGATAAATTGGCCGTCGAAGTGTTCAAGGAGTTTCGTCTTGGGAAGCTCCGGCTGCAGTGCAAAGTCAAATGACTCGATTGTCTTGATTGTTGGAAAGCGCGCCGCGGCCACTCGGGCGCGGACACCGTTTTCGTGTCTCTTACTTGATTCAAGCGCGATTAGATGCGAAAGATAAGGCAACGGCTCCGAGTGATCCGCAAGCGCACGTTTGTAATTAGCGAGCACTGCGGAAAGATGAAGGCCGCGTAGGTTCAATTCGAGGACTGGTTCGGAAGTCATGCGATATTCTCCATAAGCTCGTGGATTGCGTACAAGGAAAGATCCATCGCGGGCAGATCAAGTTGAGCAGAAGTCGGAAGGCTATGCTTGTTAAGATCGGCCGGAGCCTTGGGCAAGGACCGTTGACGCAGCAGCAGTTCGATAGCCGACGGATCGTCTGTGCCCATCGCTAAGGCGCGTGTGACGGTCTGCGCGAGCTGGTCTACGGAGGTGTCGACTAATAACGCAAGAACTTGGGTCCAACGCTTCGTAGCAGTTGCATCGTTCTGTTGACGGTATCGAGCAAAAAGCTCGTGCAAAACGTCAGGGATTCGCCCGTCGGCGAGAACCAGAGCCGTCGCTGCCGAGCGATGTTTCTGGTGCAACAGGGTAACGTAGTGAGTTAAATCCAGATAACGCTCGTTGACGCCGAATCCGCGTGGATGTTGAGCTACTCGTTCGTTATCAACGATGATATGCAACCGAGTTTCATAGACTTCGGCAATCGCATCGCGGAATGCATATTGAGTTGGAACTGAGTACCAATTGCGTTCGAATAAGATCTCCGAGTATTTGTTGACCTTGACATAGCAGCTTACGCAAGCACGTGGCAGGACTGGCGGCAGTGGTAGCAGACTCAACTGTTCGTGAGCGAAGCGCTCTCCGATTGTCTGTGTGTTCGGCATGATGGTACGACCCAGGCTTCGGTCGCAGAAAGCATCAAGCTCTGCGTTGAGTCGGTCGATGTGATCGTACTCGGGCATAGGCCGAAAGAAGTTGTCTTCGATGTATCCGTGAACTCCCTCGACGCCGCCTTTTTCGTTGCCCTTGGCAGGTGCAGCATATTCGACATTGAGGGCAAGGCCGCCACGAAATGCGGCAAAGGCATTGTTCTCTTCTCGATCGCGACCTCGGAGAATTCGTTTCACTGCCGTCGTAGCGTTGTCGAATACCGAGGTTCGCGTGAGTCCGCCAAAGCGCGTGAAGCCTGTCAACAGGCCGGCGAAGAGCGCTGGACGGTCGCAGCGATACGATACACGCGCCGTAAACCGTCCGCTATAACTTAGACGCAGCACGAACAGCTGCAGGACGACGATTACTCCAGCCAACTTGACCGACATAGGTGAAAAGTCAAATTGCGACTGATCACCAGGTGCGTACGCCGCCCGTACGAATGCTTCTCTCGGAACAAGTACTGTGCGTCGCGTCGCAACGTAATGGCGAAGGGTACGTTGATCTACGGCTAAGTCCGCATCAACATTTTGGCGGAGATAACTGCCGATGCGCGCGGCTGTTATTTTCGGCGTCGAAAGAATCAATCCATCAATGTGTGATCGATAGGGTTCCAGCGACGATGTCCGCGGTCGCGGCTTTCGACTCGGCGGATCGATTTGGCGTAGATACTTGCGCACCGTATTCGGTGCGAGGCCCAAATCGCGGGCCACGGGTTTGATCCCCTCGCCGTCTCGGCGGCAACGGATCCGAATGGTCTCCCAGACATCCACGGTAATCACCCCTTGGGGCGCTCCTTTCGATCGGTGCGGTCCTAGTTAACCGACATCTTCGAGAGGGGCGCCCTGCTTTTTGCAATCAGGGGTTCAAATCTCCGCGACCGCTAGGGGTTCAAATCTCCGCGACCGTTTCCACGCTGCAAGGCCTTCTACGATT
>PLAD01000415.1 GCA_003134215.1 Armatimonadota bacterium | reverse complement strand
TGCAACTGGCGCCGTATCTGGTGGGAAACGAAACGATCTTCCTTGCCGGGATGCAAACAAGCGAAGCGCCGCTATCCATCACGTTGCCTGGCCTCGCCGGGCATTTCCGGTTGAAGCGCGCAGGCGAACGGGCCGGCCCGCCGCAAGCCATGGCGCTCGACACCGTGATCATAGATGTGGAATCGGAGGATCGCCGCGCGCATACGCTCACCCTCGTCTGGCGCGCGAATTTCTTATCGCCCGCCGATGTCGAGGCGGTGGAAACCTCACTCGATGAGATTGTATTGGCCGAGAGCCCCGAGGAGTAGCGCAAATGGGAAACACCGCGGCACGCTGGCACAAGGAGGGGATGCAGATCATCTGCCTGGCCCCCTGCGTCTGCAACACCCCTGCCGGCAGCGCCATGGTACCCGTGCCCTACATGATCATCAGCAGCCTGGCGGATGCCTGCCGGACAGTCCCTTCCGTCCTGTTCGGCGGGGAAGAAGCGTTCACCATGAACAGCCGGATCACGACACTGAAAGGCAACGAGCCGGGCACCGGCGGCGGCGTCGCGTCCGGCGTGCATCTCGGCTACTCCCGACCGCAGACCAACAAGTCTAGTTTCTATGCGGGGGGCTATCAGGTCATCCAGCATGACTGCGTATTCGAGATGAACTGCAACGGCCCGGATGGCCCCTCAAACACCGTAGGAAAACTGAATTATCCGCCGTCAAGCTGACATGAGGGACCGCACGAACAATCCAGCAATCCGGCTGCAAATGCCGGCGCTTGCAAAGCTGATAACGATCCAGCGCGCGACGCGCACCCTGAAGACTTCATTGCCAAATTCCAAACGAGAGTGATTCAACCTTCATCTTGGATTCGACTTCGAGCTATATTTTCAGAAGCGTGTCCGCGGATCAGGTCGTAAAGTTGGTAAGCCGGTGATACCCTCGAAAGCTCGTTGAGCAGCTTTTCGCTGCGCTGTTTATCCGCAAGATCCCGGGGGGCGGGTTCCCCATATATGCCAGTTCGAACGCCGGAAATTGCGCTTGCGAATAGGTCGTGCACCGCCTCGTCGACCATTGAGGGATCGACGGCCTGGCAACGTGTCAGAAAAGCCAAGATGAACCGGTGTTGGTCAAAAACGAAATCATGTTTAGCACTTCGGAGCAGATTGGAAATCAACCTCAACTCCGTCCCAGAGGCGGCTTCAAGCCGAAGCTCTAGAAAATGAACCAGGTGTTCCGGCGATGCCACAAACGCAGTCTTGAATATTCCTTGCGAAGCATCCTGAAAATAATGGTCCCGCTGCTGGTTGGAGATCAGCCACGCCCAAACACGGTTCAAGGCCGTTCGCCCGTAGGCCGTTTCGAAGAATTTTAGGGATCGCTGCCCAGGCCCGAGTTCCCCCGGGAGCCGGTACTCATATGATTTCTTTTCGGCCGCAAGCTCGGCCCTCCTGATCAGAAAATCCGCTGTCTCGATGGGATACCGGACGGAGAGTTCGGCTAGTACCTCGCTTTCCCAATGCCCGCTGAGTTTTTGAATTGGCAGCATCTGATCCAGCAGCTTAATTGCACTTTCTCGCGACATCGCTTCGAGACGCCGGCGGTCAGGGCCTGCGATTGCAAGGCACAAATCGTGCGCAAGCTGCGAATTGCCGTGGAGCTTTGAATTTAACAAAAGGTCCAGTATCTTTTGTTCGGGTACATCTCGCCATAACGAGACGGTCAGGATGCCCGATCTGACAACAAGGGGGCTATCCGAAGACAAGATTTGACCCATTATTTCGAATTCTTTTGCGCCCAACGTCTTTCCAAGCCCAGCATAGCCATGTGCAACGGCAGCCATCAGGTCCGCCTCCCCTGATTCAAAGAGCCGAACCGCTATTTGTTTGGCGTTCTGTCCATCCTTGGGCAACAGGTGGACAAAAGCCATTCCAGTGTAGGGCCGCGTCAGGGACTCTTTGCGCGAAAATGCGTCTTTTATTATGGCTCGGGCCAAAGGCGCGTGCCGTAGCAAACGATCAATGAGCGCGTTAGCGGAAGTCAGATCTTCCCCTGCCGCTTTAATATCTTCGAGGGCCGCCTCCAAATGAGCCCGACGCTTTTCGGCATCTGGATTGGCTCTCAAAACTTCTTCGGCGATATTATCCAGCCACGCAGCTCGTCTATACTGTGCGACAGCGATATCGGTGGTTTCCAAAAACGTATCGCCAAAGCTGTCTGCCAGTCCTCTGCGCAATTGGAAGTCAAGATCACTTGGTAAAGAGGTGAGGACGGCGCGCGCCGCCTTTAAAATCAGCGGGGAGCCATACTGGGCATGCCATTTGACGGCCCGCGCGATGGCGTTCGCCGTCGTTGCCGCTACTCCCTGGGCCATCGCCTCCTGGAGACGAGTCAGGGTCACCGCGAATTCCGCCTCGTAGAGCGCAAGCAATTCAGGTAACGCGTCCGTGCCGAAAGCTCCGATTGGGGCTTGCAAAGCTTTTCCGACCAAATCCGCCGCCATTCTCGATATTTTCAAGTTCTTATGGAAAAGCAGCGCCAACGCCTTTTCGATGACTGTTTTGCGGATCGGCTCGACCACGCCATAATCTACAAAAAAGGGCGCCATTGAGATAGCGCGCGCTTCAGAACTCGTCGTTATCCCCTCAGTTGCCAAAAGCGCTCCTAGAATTTCGGCCGGCGTGTGTGGGCCGTTCCAACTGGCGTC
>PLAD01000103.1 GCA_003134215.1 Armatimonadota bacterium | reverse complement strand
CGGTAGGTCATATCGCGCCGGATGCTCCGCCCGTACTCATTCTCCATGGAACTGCGGACACGACTGTAGACCGTGAACAATCTGTCGTACTGGATCAACTCCTGACAGCAAAAAACATTCCACACCAACTGATCCTGGTGTCCGGAATGGGACATTCTTTTACGCTGGAAAAGTGGGACGGCAACGCCCCGCCCATCGACTTGCGACCTATCGTCACCGGATTTTTAAGTAAGTACCTTCGCTGACTGTGGTCAACGACTCTTGACGACGTACACCAATTAAAAGGCCGCACCTTATGAAATGTGTTTGCTGCCCCTGGCGTTCACCAGGAATTCCTTTGGCGTCGTTCCTATTTGCCGTTTGAAGACTCGGTAAAAGTGCGTAAGGTCGGCGAAGCCGGCTTCGAGGGCGCTGTCGAGAATGTCGCCGGTGGCGAGGAGGCATTGAGCGGCGAACTGGATCCGCAGGCGGGCGATGTAGTTGACAACTGTCTGGCCGGTGGCTTCGCGAAACTGCTGAGTGTAGGCGCGGTATGAAATCCCGGCTTCGTCGGCCAGGTCTTCGACCCGGATGGCTTCGGTGAAGTGACGGTCGACCCAGAGAATAGTTGCGGCAAAAGTTTCCGAGGCCTGCGACTGCGCGGTCGGCTGGAGCTCGTCGAGAATCGATGCCAAAGCTTGCGCGGCCATACCGGAAACTGCGATCGACGAGTGCGGCTGGAGGGCGGAACACTTTAATGTGATCTGCCGCAGCAGGTGGCGGATTTCCAGGAGCGCATGGCTGGGAAGCCAGCGCGACTGACCCGAGGGCAGCTCATTTTCCAATGCCGACCAGGCATCCGATGGAAGCAGGCGAGTCGCCTCGTCGGTCATGCACAGAATAGCCAATGTCAACGGCGCTGCCGGATCGTCCACAAAACGGTGATACGTGTCAGGCTGAATGCGAACCACCGCGCCAGTTGCCAGATCGACGGCTGCCTCGCCAACCTGGAGTGCACCACGCCCTGTGACTACAAAAATGAGCTCGTGGTAGTCGTTAGTGGCGATTTTCATCCGAAAGTGGCCGGCGTGGCGGCTGACGAATGCCGAGATTCCAAAAGATGGCAGTTGGACATTGACCGGTGATTCGACGCCGAGTTTGCGCTTCATATACTTCAGGATAGCACGATCTTTGCCGAATCCGCTAACGAAATTTTCCCAAGCCGCGAAGAGTTGTCGCCTATAACATTGGTAAACTGCTACCATGGAAAAAAATATTACGATTCGCAATATCGGCATAATTATGAACGGCGTCACCGGCCGAATGGGAACGAACCAGCATTTGATCCGGTCGATTGCAGCGATCCGCAAAGAGGGCGGCGTTAAGCTGAACGACAGTGTCACGATCATGCCTGACCCCATTCTCGTCGGCAGGAATGCCGCGAAGCTGGAAAAGCTAGCGCATCAGACCGGCACCGAGCGGTTCAGCACTGACTTGCAAGCGACATTGGATGATCCATATAACGAGATCTACTTCGATGCACAGCTCACTCAACTTCGCGCTCCGGCTGTTGCAAAAGCGATCAAAGCTGGAAAGCACATCTACTGCGAAAAGCCGACCGGTGTCACGACGGACGAGGCTTATGAGCTGTATCTTATGGCGAAGAAAGCCGGAGTCAAACAGGGAGTGGTACAGGACAAGCTCTTTCTGCCTGGTCTGGTGAAGCTCAAATGGCTGATCGACACCGGATNNACTATCGCAAGGAAGACGGCGGTGGGATTATTGTCGATATGCTCTGTCACTGGCGATATGTCCTCGACAACCTGTTCGGTGAAGTGAAGAGCGTATCCTGCCTTGGAGCTACTCATGTTAAACGACGTATCGATGAGGACGGAAAGCCTTATGTCTGTACTGCCGACGATTCCGCCTATGCGACTTTCGAGCTCGATAAGGGAGTGATCGCTCAGTTCAATTCAAGCTGGACAGTTCGAGTTAAGCGCGACGATCTACTGACTCTGCAGGTTGACGGGACAAAGGGCAGCGCGGTCGCCGGTTTGCGCAACTGCACGGCGCAGCACTACAACGCGACGCCCCGGCAAGTTTGGAACCCGGATATCGACAGCCCAATCGACTTTGCCGCCGGGTGGACGACCGTACCCACAAATCAAGTGTTCGACAACGGGTTTAAGGCGCAGTGGGAGCTGTTTCTCAAACATGTCGTCTCCGAAGATATCGATTTTCCGTACGATCTTCGGGAAGGCGCTAAGGGAGTCCAGCTTGCAGAACTAGGCATTAAATCCTGGGAGGAGCGACACTGGGTCGAAATCCCGGAACTTGCCAAATAGTTAACGAACGCGGAATTTCAGGATCGGGGAATTTTAATGGCACAAACAACGCAGGCAGCGCTGCAGAATGCGTTCGACTTTGCGCAATCGCAGGTTCGGACGATACTCAGCAGCTATCCCTCGAACTACTATCCGATGTATACCGTAGGCGGTAAGTTCGGTCGAGATCGCAAACGGTGGACCCATTGGTGCGACGGCTTCTTTCCGGGCATGATGTTCCTTTTTGCGGACGAGACCGGCGAATCGTTCTGGCTGGACAAAGCGATTTCGTATTCGACTCCGCTGGAAGATCGACAGTATGACCGCGCAGTACACGACCTCGGGTTTATCTTCTTTTCAACCTACCTGCACTGGGAACGTCTCGGTGGTCCGAAGGATCGAATCGAGCCGGTTTTAATCCAGGCTGGGAAGACCATGGCGATGAGGTTCATGGAGAAGGGACAGTACCTTCGTTCCTTCGTCGAACCGGCGTCACTATTCATTGATATTATGATGAACGTCGGGACCATCTTTAACGCCGGGGCGCTTATTGGCGACGACCATCTTCTGGCAATTGCACATCGGCATTGTGAAACGACCCGTCGCTGCCTGGTGCGCGGGGACGGCTCCACTTCGCATGAAGCGCTCTTTGACACGAATACCGGCGAGTGCCTTCGTCAATCGACACATCAGGGTTTCCGCGGAGATTCATGCTGGAGCCGAGGCCTCGCCTGGTCGCTCTACGGCTTTACGCGCTCGTACAAGCAGACCGGCCGAGCGGAGTTCCTGGAGACAGCCGAACTGAACGCCGAGTACTACCTTACCCATACGCCTGCGGATGGTGTTACTCCGTGGGACTACGATGCGCCGGAGGCGGGACCACTTGCGCGGAGTCAGGTGGACACATCCGCTGCGGCAATCGCAGCAAGCGGCTTATTGGACCTTGCCGACCTCGTTTCAGACCCGGTCAAGGGTAATTCTTATCGGCAGTTCGCTCTTACCTCGCTGAATTCGCTCTCGGTCAAGTATCTTGGCTCCCAAACGTCAGAGTTCGAGGGAATCTTGAACGGCGGTGTATACCACATACATAAGGACCTTGGAATTCATGAGGCCGTGCTGTTTGGTGAGTATTTCTTTGTCGAAGCGCTCCACAAGGCGCTAGGCTACTACAAGCGGCCTGCTGCAGAGGCAGTGGTTGGTCCCTACCCGGAAACATCTCTACCTGACTGGGCCAAACGATGGGAAGACGGGCCAACTGAGGAAAGCCTGCCGGCGCCGGCGGACGATCCGAATGCGAAGCTCATAACGGAGGCGACAAAATGAGCGACTCTACACGCCCTGTCTCTCTTGTAACAGGAGCGGGACGAGGGATCGGTCGAGGGATCGCGATTGAACTGGCCAAGCTCGGCCATTCGGTGGCGGTCAATTATGCGGGCAACGCCGCCGCTGCCGAGGAGTGCTTGGCGCTGGTCCGGCAGGCCGGGGGTGAGGGAATCGCTATTCAAGCCGATATCTCGAATGCCGAGGACCGTGAACGTCTGATTTTCGATGTACTGGGAGAATACGGCCGAGTTGACTATCTGGTAAACAACGCAGGAGTAGCTCCTAACGTACGCGCCGACATTCTGGATGCAAGCGAAGAGTCGTTCGACAGATTGATCAATATTAACCTCAAAGGGCCGTATTTTCTGACACAGCTCGTTGCCATTCAGATGGTGGACCAGGTTAAGAGAGGGCTCGAATCTCCCTTCGGACCGCCGAAGATAGTGACTATCTCTTCGATATCGGTCTATACGGCGTCGGTCAATCGCGGCGACTATTGTATCGCCAAGGCCGGCCTGGGAATGATGACCGCGCTGTACGCGGCGCGTCTCGCCGAGTACGGCATTTTCGTCTACGAAATCCGTCCGGGAGTGATCGCCACGGATATGACAGGCGGAGTCAAGGAAAAATATGACAAGCTGATCGCCGACGGCGCATGGCCGATCAAGCGGTGGGGTGAGCCGAGCGATGTTGGACGAGCCGTGGCGGCTATCGGTCGCGGCGACTTTCCGTACTCGACCGGCGAAGTATTCAATGTCGACGGAGGCTTCCACCTGCGAACGCTTTGATGCACAGGTCGAAAGATTATAAGGAACAGCATGATACAAAAAATTGAAATTTTAAAACGCATCACCGACGCAGGCTTGGTGGCCGTCGTGCGCGCCGAGAGCGCCGATCAGGCGATAAAGATCGCAGATGCAGTCATTGCGGGCGGCTGCCCGGCGATCGAAGTAACCTTTACCGTCCCAGGAGCGCACCGGGTTATCGAGGCGCTTGCTGCTCGTTATCAGACTTCCGAGCTAATTCTAGGTGCAGGGACTGTACTTGACCCGGAGACAGCGCGGATCGCCATTCTTTCCGGCGCAACCTATGTCGTTTCACCGTCACTTAATGTCGAGACGGTCCGGTTGTGCAATCGATACCAAATTCCGGTCATGCCTGGAGCAATGAGTATCCGGGATGTTATCGAAGGCATGGAGGCCGGCGCAGACATTATTAAGGTATTTCCCGGCGAAGTATTTGGGCCGGCCTTTATCCGGTCGGTTAAAGGCCCACTTCCGCACGCGCCGCTCATGCCAACCGGCGGAGTAGACACCGAGAATGTCGGCGAATGGATTAGAGCAGGCGCCGTCGCTGTCGGCGCAGGCAGCAGCCTGACCGGCGCGGCAAAAAAAGGCGATTTTGCAGCAATTACGCGCACAGCAATTGAGTTTATCGCACGGATTAAACAAGCGCGGGCAAAGTGAGGAGAATTCGATGAAGGTAGTTACATTCGGTGAAATTATGATGCGGCTGGCGACCCCGGGCCGTTTGCGTTTCTCGCAGGCGACTGAGCTGGAGATCACATACGGCGGCGGTGAAGCAAACGTCGCGGTATCACTGGCTAACTTCGGGTTCGACGCATCCTTTGTCACACGTCTTCCGAAGAACCCGTTTGGCGACGCCGCAATCGCGCGACTGCGAGGGTTGGGTGTCGATACCAAATCGATAGTGCGCGGCGGCGACCGCATCGGAATTTACTTCCTGGAGACCGGGGCTAGCCAGCGCGCATCGGTCGTCGTCTACGACCGGGCAGGATCGGCGATCTCTCAGGTCGCCCCAGGACAGATCGATTGGGACAAGGTATTTGAAGGCGCTTCGTGGTTTCATTTTACAGGCATTACACCGGCCTTGGGTCCGGATGTAGCGGCGGCGACTACGGAAGCGGCAAAAGCGGCGAAGGCGGCGGGCTTGACCGTGTCGTGCGATCTCAACTACCGAAAGAAATTGTGGACTCCGGCAGAAGCGCAAAAGGCGATGACCGAGGTGATCAAGTACGTGGATGTCGCCATCGGAAATGAAGAGGATGCAGAAAACGTTTTTGGTATCAAAGCCGAGGGTGCTAATGTAACCGCCGGCCATGTCGATACCGCAGGATATGAAACTGTGGCAAGAACGATGTCGTCAAGTTTCGGTCTTTCGACTGTAGCGATTACATTGCGAGAAAGCCGTTCGGCCGACAACAACGGGTGGTCAGCAATGATGCTGCATGACGGCAAAGCATTCACTTCGCGTCAGTACGATATCGATATCGTCGACCGGGTCGGCGGGGGAGACTCGTTTGCAGCAGGACTGATTTACGGGCTGGCTTCGGGCAAATCGGCTCAGGATGCGCTGGAGTTTGCTGTTGCGGCATCGTGCTTGAAGCACTCGATCAGCGGCGATTTCAACCTGGTTTCTGTAGGCGAAGTAGAAGCGTTGACCAAAGGCGACGGTTCCGGCAGGGTTCAGCGATAGCAAGAGATTCACAGAGGAACATGAAAAGATGATTATCACCAAGCTCAGCGAACTTGCCGGCAAAAGATATCCTGCTCGGCGCTGGACACGCAACCTTGTCGGCGGGGCGGCTCCGATTCAGGCCAAAAACTTTTGCATGGGCTTCGTAGTCCTCGAGCCGAACGGCGGACAGGTTCCCTGGCACAATCAGGAGCAGGAAGAGATCTATTATGTCGTGGAAGGCACCGGCGAGATGTGCCTGGGCGAAGAGCGGCAGATTGTGACCAGCGGGCAGGCGGCATTTATTCCTCCGACCGTATTTCATCAGCTCACGAATATTGGTGACACGCCCCTCACAATGATCTATTGTTACGGTCCGGCCGGCGATGTCGCGCACTGGCGACAGGAGCTGGAGGGGACCCTGCCGAAAGCAGGAGTCGATGCTCCGCCCCTTCCGATTGGCGCGCAGCCGCAATGCACTGACAAGCCGGCTGGCTAGCCCATTGAAATAACGAACTCACCTCATAAAATTCCTGTTGTAAATCATGCAGGAATAATTTCCGAACGAAAGACGGTACGGAGGTGAGGGCTATGAAAGTCTGGTTTATTACTGGAACTTCGCGCGGGTTTGGTAAGGAGTGGGCAACCGCTGCATTGAAGCGCGGCGATAAAGTAGCTGCGACCGCGCGCAATATCGATACGCTGAACGACCTTGTTGACAAATTCGGCGACAGTGTCCTTCCTATTTCACTGGATGTTACCGACCGAGCGGCGGATTTTGCCGCAGTAAAACAAGCTTTCGAGCATTTCGGCCGGCTCGATGTGGTGATCAACAACGCCGGGTACGGCCTCTTCGGGACGATCGAAGAGATCAGCGAAGAAGAGGCTCGGGCGCAGATCGAGACGAATGTCTTCGGTGCGTTATGGATTACTCAGGCAGCGATCCCATACCTCAGGCAGCAGGGCAGCGGTCACATTATTCAGGTCTCCAGCATCGGCGGCGTCGCCGCGTTCCCGTCACTTGGCCTCTATCACGCGTCGAAGTGGGCGCTCGAAGGTTTCAGTGAAGCACTCAGTCAGGAAGTCGCGCCATTCGGGATTAAGGTCACTCTCATCGAGCCTGGCGGATTTACCACAGACTGGGCAGGCAGCTCGTCAATTCACGCAAAAGAGATTTCAGCTTACGACCCGGTACGCAAGGCCAGGAATGAACGGTGGTCGTCGGTCCGGCGAGGAAACCCGGCTGCGACCGCCGAGGTAGTGCTGAAACTTGTAGACTCGGACAATCCTCCGCTGCGAATACTCTTCGGCAACTTCGCATCAGATCTCGTGAAGACCCTCTATCCAAAACGACTGGAAGAGTGGGCGAAGTGGGAAAGCGTCTCGCGAGAGGCGGACGGCTAATTCGCGTAACACTGGAGCCTCCGGCATTTGCAGGCGGCTCCAGCCTATGCCGCGCGCCGAATGCTTGACACACAATAACCATTGTGATACTATGAGAAATCGATTGCTCTAAGCAGTCCATTTTGTTCGGAAGGGCTCTCAATGGTTTGTTCTCACAAGGCGACGTTTGCCGCACTATTCTTCTTCGCTGGAATCGCCGCACTCACAAATTCCCCGCAGGTACGCGCACAAACAGCAGCGGATTACACGCTCGTTGAAGCGTCGACTTCTCCGACCGGTCAAGTCGTGTCCGATCCAGAAGCGTATGGTGGCAGCTATGTACAGCAGACCAGCGCGTGGCAGCCGATGATTGTCTCCCCGGTTCCTGCTTCCGGCGACTCATGGGTCATTTGGGCTCGAATTAAGGATGTCAACGTCCAGTTGAAGGCGGTTGCGGCAGACGGTACACAGAATGCCCTTAACTGGGAGTGGGCGCAGCCTGATGATTGGACATGGGTGAGCCTTGGTCGCCATACGCGAGCCGAGCTCGGCCCGAAAATTCTGTTGATGCGCGGACCAAATGCCGGTCAATCGCCCGGTCTCGATGCGGTACTGTTCGCGAATGATGACTCGTTTGATCCGAACGTTTCTGTTCCTCAACCCAACTTCAATTATCCTCCGGTGACTGTCACTATCGACTGGCGCAAGCAAATCGCGACGGCGACCCAACTCAGCTACGGGCTCTATGCGTTCGGGGGCGTCAACCATGCTTTCACTCACGTCTCTGCGTATGAAGCAAACATGGAGATAATGGACGCCGGCCTTCTTCGACTCCATAACTGGGGCATGATGAACGATTCTGCAACCGATCCAACCGGGTGGATCGATCTTAAGAACAAATGCTGGGATGCCGATAAAATCAAAAAAGATCTATCAGGTGCTTACGGTTACGGGCCGAACCTTCTGATCAACATTCCAGCATGGCCAAGCTGGATGGACAAGAATGGAATGCTTGACCCGACTCAGGAGGATGCATTCGCCGGGTTTTGCGCGGATCTGGTCCGAATTGTTAACGTGGATTTGAAGCTGCATGTCAAGTACTGGGAGGTTACCAACGAGCGTGACGGCCCCTACTACGGGAATTTTCACAACAGTGACGGAACGCTCAAAAATCCTTCAATTCCTGACCATGTGGATGATCTTGCGACGATCTACAATAAATGTGCTGTCGCAATGAAGGCGGTTGAGCCTGCAATCAAGGTAGGAGGTCCCGCCGTTGCCAGGCCGGACTGGTCGGACTTCATTGCCCGGTTTACTCAGCAAACGGCCGGCAATCTTGATTTCTTTTCGTTCCATGCCTACGGCAGTGGAAGCAAGGACGATTCTGACAAGTTTATTTTTAATAGAGCGGCAGGTTTTGGCGATGATGTAACTCAAATCAAGGGAATTCTGACTAAAGTGAGTCCTGATCGGCCGATCCCCGTCTTTCTCGACGAATACAACGTCAGTTGGAGCTGGGATGTCCGCGATCCACGGATGACAAACCTCAAGGGTATGATTTTCGATGCGATAGCCATTACAGGAGCTGTAGAAAATGGGGCAGCGGCCACAACAGCCTGGAATGAAAAGGATGGTGTGTACGGGAAGATGGACGATAGCTACAACCTTCGACCCGGCGCGTCGCTCTTTGAGCTCCTGAACAAGCATATGATTGGGACTGTCGTTTCAGCAGTGAGTTCCGAGCCGAATTCTATTGCGGCATATGCCGTTCGGCGACCAAACGGTGACCGCGCTCTCCTGTTGATCAATCGCACCAAGCACGATCGGACGGTCGATCAGACAAGTTCCGGAGCGCCGCTGCCGGTGCTTTCCGAATTCAGCGATACTTCGGGGATGCCGGAAAAAGGTCCATCAGCCGGCGTGACGGTGCCCGCAGAGTCGATTGTGTTCCTTGGCCGATAGATAAAATACTTGATTTTTATGATGCCTATTGACAATGCTGAACACTCGTGATATAGTTTAAGAAATCGGTTGCTCAGATGAGCGCCGCGTGAACATTTTGGCGGTTGACACGTTATTGACTTAGGACAAGAAACGGAGACCTCATATGAAGTATACGAGCAAACGGGGATTTACATTGATTGAGCTCCTGGTAGTTATCGCAATAATTACAATTTTAGCGGCGATACTTTTTCCAGTATTCGCCAAGGCCCGAGAAAGGGCGCGTCAGACAAGCTGTCTGAGTAACGAAAAGCAGCTTGGACTTGCGTTCGCACAGTATACGAGCGATTACGATGGCAACCTGCCTTGCGGTACCAACTACGTGGTTGGTTGGAACACGAACTGGTTGCAAACTGTCGGCTGGGCGGGTCAAATCTACCCCTATGTTAAGAGTGTCAACGTGTTCACCTGTCCGGATGACCCCGGTAAAAACTATTCAAGCGGAGTTCCAATCTCTTATGGGATGAATTTCCTCCTGTCGATGGTTGGAGGTGGGTATACGCTGACCGGCAATCCCAGGATGTGTACGAACGAGAGTTTTTTGAACGCGCCCGCTTCTACGGTGCTTCTGGGCGAAGTTCAGGGCGTTACCGCCGATCCATCTAACCCGTTGGAGGAGGAATCTCCGACGATTAACTGTGCAGGCGATCCTACAGAAAACCCTAATTGGTGGCAGGTACAGTATCCGTACATGGTGACGGGTTACACGCCGTACACCGGACCGAGCAACTTTACCACCGGCTCGAAAGCGCTCGGCATTCATAACAATGGTTCCAATTGGCTTGCGGCAGATTTTCATGCAAAGTGGCTGAACGCGAGTCAAGTGTCGGGCGGTTATGTGGATGAACCCACGAACTATCAGCAGGCTGACGAACATGGTCCGGCGGGCACGGGCAACATGACTAATGCGGCCGGCGGGAAGTACACATTGACCGTCGATCCGATTTAGTGCGCCAAGACACATGTTTTAACTCGCGCGGGCGGCTGCCATTATATGGATAATGCATAATGCAATCACATCGATCCAGGAGTGCGCTCATTTTGCCGGTTTCAATACGCGACGTAGCCGAGCGGGCAGGTGTCTCTCGCGGTACTGTATCCAAGGTATTGAACGATACGTCGGACTGTCGAGTTGCCCCGGCCACACGTGAACTGATCCGGCGGGCTGCCCAAGACCTGAACTATCGACCCAACACGATGGCGCAAAGTCTAAGCCGTAAGCGCAGCGATACGATCGGCCTGATGATGTCAGGGCTGCGTAATCCCTTTTTTGTCGGCCTCCTTGAGGCGGCTGAGACCCTCGCAACAAAAGAGCGCTATAGTGTTCTCACCGAAACCGGGCGCAGTTCGGACGGAACATACGCTAGCCACGGGAAGCTAAGTGGTTGGCCGGTGGACGGTGTTATCATGTGGACGATGCCGCACCAGTATGCCGAAGAGTTTATCGGGGCGCGGGCCAATTCAATCCCGGTTGTGTACATAGGCTTCGAGCGGGCGATGACCGACGATGCGATCTTTTTCGACCTTTACGACGGTGCTCGTCAAAGCGCACGGCATCTCATTGCACGTGGATATAAGAAGATCGGCTATATCGCACCGTGGGCGGACCATATCTCCGGGCCGCGTTACCTGGCTTGCGCCGATGCGTGTGCGCACGCCGGCGTAGAGATCGAATATATTCTGATGGAGTCGCATGAGGAGACTCAGCGCAGCGGCATTCAAACGGCCGCGGCGATTGCTTCGCGCCCGCCTTCAACTCGGCCCGATGCGGTCATCTGCCATAACGATGTCGTCGCGCTTGGAGTCATGCATGGCTTTCGCCGGGCGGGCTTGCGTATTCCCAGTGATATCGCAATCGTGGGTTTTGATGGTATCGACGAAGGTCAATGCGAAGACCTTCCGTTAACGACGGTCCATTGCGATGTCTACGCTCTTTGTGAGGCCGCGCTCAATCTTCTTACTCGCCGTCTACATGAACGCGAGCCGAGCACACCGCGCCATATTATGATCCCGACACGATTGATCATCGGCGAAACCACCTAGCGTGCTGGACCGTTGTGACGCTAGACCCTTGCATGGTCGATAGAGATCTTTGCTGGAACGCCGGCTATCGAACTGGAGGCGATCCACACTGTCAGCTCGCACCGTTCCACTGTGAACTGCATCGATGTGTTCCAGAATGACAGTTCTTTCTTCGTCAAATTGAACTCGACACGCCTTACCTCGCCTGGGGCGAGGCTAATCTTGTCGAAACCTTTAAGTTCACGTATGGGGCGGGCGACGCTCGTGCCTCGCAGCCGAATGTAGAGCTGCACCGTTTCTTTGCCTTCACGATCGCCGACATTGGTGATGTCTGCATTGACGGCAATCGATGCGCCGGCATTTAGCTCACTTACCGTGATCCTTTGAGCTGAAATCCGTGTCTCTGAATAGACAAACTCAGTATAGGAGAGTCCCCAGCCGAACGGGAATAAGGCGGTGTTGTACTGGTCGACATACCCGGTGATGAATCCATCTCCAGGTTTTTTGCCCTGCGCTGGACGGCCGGTGTTGAGGACATTATAGGAGAGCGGCATCTGCCCGGTCGAGCGAGGAAAGCTTGCAGGTAGCTTTCCTGATGGATTGATTTCGCCAAACAACGCCCGGGCGATTGCAGTACCGGCGGCGGAGCCGGGAAACCAGACTTCGAGAATGGCCGGGATATTGGCATCTTCCCACGGGATAGCAAGAGGCCGCCCGCTGAACAGAACTAAGACCACCGGCTTCCCGGTTTTTGCTGCTGCCTGCAGCAACTTGAGCTGGCGACCGGGGAGATCAATTACAGATCTCGAATTGGCCTCGCCGCTCATATTACCGCGTTCGCCGAGCGCCATAATCAAAATGTCTGCTCTTGCTGCGAGTGCGACGGCTTCGGCTATTCCATCATCGGTACCAGATTCGACAGCCACTCCAAGTGAATCAATCAGGGACCTGCCAAGGCGAGCCGACAATGCCTCCCTGAGTGTGACTGCATCGGCTCCGGCTGCCCAGGCCCCGAACATATCCTTCTTACTGTCCGCGAGCGGCCCGATTAGAGCGATCGTGCCGGTTTCCGTTAGCGGCAGCAGACGACGACCATCGACGCGCTCGTTCTTAAGCAGCACAAACGTATCCTCTGCGGCATCACGGGAAATTTCTAGATGGTCGTTGTCGGAATAGGGGGAAGCGATTTCGGGTGTATAGGGATTTTCGAAGAGGCCGACTGCGATCTTTAGTTTAAGGACCCGAAGCACGGCTTGATCGATTGTGTCGATACTAAGCTTTCCGGACTTCACCAATCCAGCGCATTTTGTCGCATACAGATTGCTCTGCATGTCCATGTCGACCCCGGCAGTCAGTGCTTTCAATGCCGCTTCACTGCCGTCGATTGCAACTCCATGAGACACTAATTCGCCGATCGAGTCCCAGTCGCTGACAACGAAACCATCAAAGTTCCATTCACCGCGAAGAATATCGGTCAATGTCCAGCGGTTTGCCGATGCCGGAATACCCTGGAGTGAGCTGAACGCGCTCATGAAAGTTCCGACTCCGGCATCGACCGCGGCTTTGAACGGTGGGAGGTGGGTTTCACGCAGTGCCCGTTCAGATAAGTCGACCGAATCGTACTCTCTGCCGCCTTCCGATGCACCGTAGCCGACAAAGTGTTTGGCGCAGGCGACAATCGAACTGTCCGCAGCCAAATCATCTCCCTGGTAACCGCGCACCCAGGCTGCGGCCATCACGGCGCCGAGATAAGTATCTTCGCCATTTCCTTCGGTGACTCTGCCCCAACGCGAATCGCGTCCGATGTCAACCATCGGCGAGAATGTCCAGCGTATTCCTTCCGCTCGCGCTTCGACTGCGGCCATGTGCGCGCAGCGTTCAACGAGGTCGGGGTTCCAGGAAGCCGCAAGTCCAAGCGGTATCGGGTAGATCGTTTTAAGGCCATGGATAATGTCTAGTCCAAAGAGAATAGGGATTTTTAGCCGCG
>PLAD01000176.1 GCA_003134215.1 Armatimonadota bacterium | reverse complement strand
TTCCGATTCACCCACCAGGTGAAGGCGAGGAGCAGCTTGTGGAATACGCGCTGCAAGAAGGCAAGATCGCCAGGATTGCGATCGTCGTCGTGGAAAGTATCGCTTTTGCCGAAGTGCTCCTCGTGGGCAGTGTGCTCCTGCTGGATACGCACGCGGCGGTCAATCTTATAGACTCTCAGCGCGGCCCAGGCATGTACGGGAGGATTGACGTCGTCGAATGACCATTCGTACGCCGGAATCTTTCCGCTCGGATGCTGGTACCACTCTTTGGTCAGTAACAGGATCTGCGACTTAGCGAAGTCCGGATCGATAATTGCCAGCGGAATACAATGGAAACACAGGTCCCAGGCAGCAAACCACGGGTACTCCCAGGTATCGGGCATGGAGATGATATCGGCTGCGTTTAGATGGCGCCACTGACTGTTTCTTCCGGTAAGGCGCTCGGGCGGAGGCTTGATAAGGTCACCGTCAAGCCATCGCCGTACATCGTAGCGGAAGAACTGTTTCGACCAAAGCAGGCCGGCAAAGGCCTGCCTCTGAACCATCCGTGCATCTTCGGAAAGGTTTGGATCACCAATGCCGGAATAAAAGTCGTTGGATTCATTAATGCGTGCATTGAAGGTCGTATCGAATGCTTGATCAAAGGGATCCCCAAGAACTTTATCCGACATTCTCAGACGCACAACAGACGACCGGCCAGATTCCACTTCTAAATGATAGCGCGCGGCGCACTTCGTCCCGCGGTGGGCGGGGTTAACTGCGCCGGCAATTCCGTGTATGAGAAATTCGTGGAACCCGTCCTTGACATACGGTGTCAGGTTCGGAGTTCCGTAGAGGCGCTCAGTGTTGGTCTCATTTTCGGTAAAGAGGAGTTCGACATCTCCTTCGCAAATGAGCTGGTGAGTAACATCGCCGATCATGCTGGCGGCAGCCGCGGCGGTGTGGGTTTCATGTTCGACCTCGCGAATGATCGGCCGCCGAGAATCCTTTCCCCACGACCATGTGTTTCGGAACCAGAGTGTGGGAAGTACATCGATAACAGCTTTGTCCGGCCCGCGATTGGTGACAGTGATTCTCACCAGAATGTCGTCGACATCTGCCTTCGCGTACTCAACAACGACGTCCCAGTAGCGATCCTGGTCGAAGATACCTGTGTCTAGAAGCTCATATTCGGGCTGCAGCTTACTTCGTTCTTTGTTTGTCTGTACCAGGTCCGCATAAGGAAATTCTCCTTGCGGATACTTATACAGCATCTTCATATACGAGTGGGTCGGAGTCGAATCGAGGAAGAAGTAGTACTCTTTAAGGTCTTCTCCGTGGTTGCCCTCTGGGCCGGACAGTCCGAAGGGCCGTTCCTTCAAAATGGGGTCGACCCCGTTCCAGAGGGCCAGAGCAAAGCAAAGGTGCTGCCTGTGATCACAGATGCCCGCAATTCCATCCTCACCCCAGCGGTAAGCTTTGGAGCGGGCCTGATCGTGTGGAAAGTAGTCCCATGCCGAACCATCAGCACTGTAATCTTCGCGGACGGTGCCCCATGCTCGATCGGAGACATAAGGCCCCCAGTGCTTCCAGTCCTTCAGCCCGTGACGTGCCTCTACCAGGCGGTGCTTTTCCTCATTTGCCACTCATTAAGTTCCTTCCTCCACTTACACTAGAGACCGTCATACTTAGAATAGCCCCGCTCGTTCCAGTAGTCTGCGGGCTCTTCGATATAATATGTGATCTTAGTGACTGCTTTTATGTTTTTCAGACCGAGTTTCATCGGCACAAGCAGCCGAATAGGAGCGCCATGCTCTACTTCCAGGAGCTTTCCATCGTGATGTGTAGCGAGCAGTGTCTGCGGGTGTTGCGCGGTTGGTAAATCGATGGAAACATAGTATGGATCAGAGTTTCCATTGGAATCTAGATTTACAGAAGATTCAAGTTTTGCCCACTTCGCTCCAGCCATCGGCGGATAGGCTGACAGCAGGTCGGCGAACCTCAGGCCGCCCCACCAGGCGATAGCGCTCCAGCCTTCCACACAAACAAGCCGCGTCACCTCTTCATAGTGCTTAAACCCGCCGCGCAACTGGTCGGCGGTCAGCATTTCGTCTTTTCCGGATGCCAGACCCGACAGTTCCAGTCGCCAGGTCGGAATGTAAGATGGATCGGGTGTCTGACCGTCATAGTTGTTGATCAGGTTCGGAGTAATCTGCGATTTATCGAAAACCGGAACAGATCGGTCTTTGGAATAGAGCGCAGCCGCTACATCATCATCAAAAGTCAGAACATTTCCAAGAAGCTTCGTCTTGCGGTCGCCTGACAGACCGACTCGCATTGCAAGCGTATCCAGCTTCGAACTTCCTGACATTCCCGCGATCCGAGCCCTGGTATCGTCCGGCAGCAGCCAGTAGAAGGCTGAAAGTGCGGCAACGGCCGATAATCCATACACAAGTATGTCCCTGCGGGTCATCCAACGAAACTTAGTAAGAGATAATTCAACAGGAGTGGGCTCAGTTTCCTGCAACAACTCCCGTAGGCGTTTTCGATTTACATGGGGTGGCGACGGATTTATCGGAATCGGCGCCGGCGTTTGGTCACCAGGTAAAGAGTTTGTGGTGGTTTCAACTTGGCTAAGTTGACTTTCGACAGGTATGTGGTTGTCTTCTTCGTCTGGCATAAGCGGCTACTCAACAATGTACCATTTTATGCCAATACGAATAAGATTTCTTTCTAGTTCGGTTAAAGAAAGGCAATAAGCCTATTCTCGCTGCATTATCAGGGAATACCAGCCTGTCTTGTATGTTTCGTAGCCGGGCGATGCAGCGAAGCCGACGCAATACTTTTGGTCGTCAATAGTTGTATTGACGTAGCCTTTGCCGCGAGTTTTCAGATGGGCCCAATTCTTCAGGTCTATCGACTCGCACAGTTGTCTGCCGTCGGTATCGGCAAGTATGAGTCCATCCTCGTCTACAATGACGACGCGGCTGGACTCTTTCTCTTCTGCTTCGAGCGGAGTTGCACTAACAATCGTCTGCGCCAGCGAATCCCAGTTGAAGATTATCCCCAGCACACCGAGCGCTTCACCATCAACGCTCCCCTGGGTTCGGACGCAACAGGAGTAGACCAACACCCGCTGACCATCCACCAACGGGCAACGGTGGACTCCCTCGAAGCCGTGTTCTTCGCCGGTCTTGGTCTCGATCGCGGTTTTGAACCATTGGGTTTCAGAACAGTTTGTTCCGATCGAACCGTATTTATTCGGCCGGCCGTTTGCAACAACATTGCCGTTGATATCGCAAAGGACAAGATCATAGTAGACTGTATAGGAGTTTAAGATCAAGCTAAATCTGGATGAGCAGTATCGATGGGAATCTTCCGATGTAATGGTGAGCGCCTGGACACAGCTTGTATCGGCCGCCCACCAACGGACATCGCACGAGCGCTCATAGAGATTTCGGTCTATCAGGTCTATGTTGGTCAATGCGAGATCGGAGAGTCGCGTCCCTCGAACGGTTGTGGCGAGCATGGTGATTATCGACTGGAGAGTCGAGTTAGCCATCGACGTCTCCCGCTCGAGCGTATGGAGGATCGAGGCTGTCTTATCGGCGAGGTTCCGCATAGCGGAGGCCACTACTCCGAAGGCGGCCCCGGTACCTCCGCCCGCTCTTGAAGCCTCGATTTGCGCGTTAAACGAGAGAAGCCTGGTCTGACTGTTCACCTTACCTATAGCCTTGCTGGCCATCTGCAATTTCGGAACAAGTTCTTCAGTTAGTTCGGCAATACGTTCCGGCCGAGCTGACTGTGCTGCCAAATCCTCGAGAGCCGGCGTTTCGCCGGCAGCCATAGTGGTCATTGATCTTCAATTCATCCCTTAAATTGGAGATCCACCTCATCAACTATACAACGCAGACAGCATTGGGCGTTGGTTTCGACTAATTCAATCAAGATGGTCTTGCTTTTTAGTAAGCACGACCATTATCGGCGCGTAATCCAGTATTTTTCAGACGTTTCGGGCGAATTTTGTCATTATGTGAGGCAGCCGACAAAATTGGGTTGAGAAACTAGCTCGTATCGGTACCGAGTCAGGATTCGTAAATGAGGAGCGAATACCAGCCGGTTTTATATGTCTCATATCCCGGCGAGAATGCAAAGCCCACCGTACAAGGATGTCCCGAATGGCTGGATTCCACAAAACCAGTACCCATTCGTTTGATATGGTCCCAATTTGAAAGAGAGATTGTATCAATCAACGATCTTCCCCATGTATCAGCCAGTACAAGACCGGTTTCGTCTACCAAGCACATTCTCATTGACTGCTTCTCGTCTTCTGAAACGGGAGTTGCGTTGACTATTGTCTGCGCCAATGCATCCCAGTTGAAGACAATTCCCAGGACTCCGATTGGCGCGCCATGAATGTCGCCTCCGGCACGAACACAGCAGGAGTAAATGAGCACGCGCTCACCGTTTACCAGTTTGTTTGTGTGTACGCCTTCAAAACCGAACTCTTCGCCGGAAGACGTAGCTAGGGCTGACTTGAACCATTCAGACCTCGAACAATCGGTTCCGGTCGACTTATACAAATTCGGGCGACCGTTTGCGACAACTATGCCATTCATATCGCAAAGAACGAGATCGAAGTAAACAGTATAGGAGTTCAGTATCAGGCCATAACGATGGGAGCAGAATCGATAAGCGTCGGAAGTTTTCTCAGTCAGAGCTTCGACACCGCTGCTGTCGGTCGCCCACCAGCGTACATCGCAAGAACGCTCGTAGAGATTTCGATCTACTAAGTCGATGTTGGTGAGCGCAAGGTCAGACAATCTTGTGCCGCGGACATTTGTCGCAAGGGTATGAATGATGTTCTGAAGAGTGACATTGGCCTGGGCGGTTTCTCTTTCCAATGTGCTGGAAATGCTGGCTGTCTTTTCGGAGAGATCACGCATCGCTGAGGCCACTACTCCAAAAGCCGCCCCCGCTCCACCGCCGGCTCTAGCAGCTTCGATTTGCGCGTTGAAGGAAAGCAAACGCGTATGGCTGTTCACCTTTGCAATCGATTTGCTGGCGATCAACATCTTCCCGACAAGCTCTTCGGTCAACTCGGCAATTCGCTCGGGGCTAGCAGATTTGTCTTCAGCAGCGCCCGTCGGAGGCGGCGCAGTCATGGTTGTCATATTACTTATCTTCCTCAACTGAACAAAGTAAAAGAGTCGCCTACAGTTATTTAGTTACTGCTTCGTAGATGAACAAGAGAAAGATTTAACTGCTTATTCGCTTACGTTCGGCAATATTTATTATTGGTTGAATTACCGAAAAATTAAGGGGAAAACGGGAAAATACGACATTTTTTTCACGACACATTTCGTGTGCTAATCGTATCAGGTTATGAATAGGAACTTGAGTGCACCCCGTTAAGTTATCAGTACTGAAATAAGGATCAAATTATGCATCTATTTTCAGAAGTTTCGTTTCGCAATGTGACTCTTAAAAATCGAATTGCCGTTTCCCCGATGTGCCAATACTCGAGCGTAGACGGATTTTCGTCGGAGTGGCATCTGGTGCATCTGGGAAGCAGGGCTGTGGGAGGCGCTGGATTAATTTTTACCGAGGCGTCTGCTGTGACTGAGGACGGCAGGATTTCCCCGCACGATCTCGGGATCTACGATGACAAACATGTCGACGGTCTGAGCCGGATCACGTCGTTTATCGAGTCCGTGGGGGCGGTTCCAGGAATTCAACTTGCTCACGCGGGACGAAAATCCAGCACAGCACGCCCATGGGACGGCGGCAAACCACTTTCGGTAGATCAAGGCGGCTGGACGCCGTTATTTGGCCCAAGCAAGTTATCGTTCGCCGATGGCTACCAGACGCCGGAGGAGATGACGGTGCGCGACATTGCCGACTTGATATCTGCGTTTGCTCAGGCGGCTTCCAGGAGCGAGCAGGCAGGTTTTAAGGTGATAGAACTGCACGCGGCACACGGTTATTTAATTCACGAATTTCTGTCGCCGATCAGCAATCAAAGAACCGATCAATACGGTGGAAGCTTCGCCAATAGAACCCGCCTGCTGCGAGAAATCGTCACCGCACTGCGCGAGAGCTGGCCGGACAACCTCCCGATTTTTGTCCGTCTTTCAACGACGGAATGGGTGGAAGAAGGTTGGAATATCGGGGAATCGATGGAGCTCGGGGCGGTACTGAAAGAGATCGGAGTCGACTTAATCGACTGTTCTTCCGGCGGAAATATCCCGAAAGCATCAATTCCACTGGGACCGGGTTATCAGACTGCCTTTGCCGAAAGGATTAAGCGTGAGGCCGGCGTCCCAACCGGAGCAGTGGGGATGATAACGTCGCCGACCCAGGCCGATCACATCATCCGTTCCGGTCAGGCCGATATCGTTCTGCTGGCGAGAGAGATGCTGCGCGACCCGTACTGGCCAAACCGAGCTTCACGAGAGCTTGGTCACGGCAACATTCTTCCCAAGCAGTACGAACGCGCCTGACAAACGGTTACTGACTTCTATTGTATACCCAGAAGGTCAGCGACATGTTTCAGTGCACGGACGGCCGCGCGCGCGCTGTTCTCATAGCGAACTTCCGCCTGCTCGTAAGTCGCGCCTGGACCAATGATGCCTATTCCAATGGGCTTTTTCAGCTTCAACTGCAAATTTACGAGAGCGTTGCTTACCGAATGGCCCATAACTTCTCCATGCAGCGTCTCGCCTTTTTCAATATAGCCAAGTACGACCAGACCTCCGACTGCCGGCTTAGAGAGCTCGATATCAGCAATAAGCGGTATTTCGTAGGCTCCCGGCACCCGGATGATGCTTTGAAGCCCGATGCCGAGCAGCTCGAGTTCGCTACTTGCAATCTCAAGCATTGAATCGATCAGGCTTTTGTTGAATTCCGTCGCAATGATTGAGCAGGTGAACGTCTTCGTCATTTTTTATCCTTGGCAGCATCTCTGAATGATCGGTTAAACCATCTTGTTTGTATTTTAGCTCCCACGTCCCGGCTATGTGTTTACAGAAAAAAATATTTCCTCTCCTTTCCGCTTTTGGGGAGTTGATTCGAGTATCTGCTCAGATCTTCTTTACTAGGAGCAGAATAATGATCAGTCAAGTATCTTATCTTCCCGCCGAGAAGCCCGGCGCGCATAGTGCGCGCCGAAAGCGCAGGGAAATGTCGTTCGAGGCCCAGGTTTTGTGGCAGAGCCTTCGTGGAAGCCGGTTTATGGACCTCCATTTCCGCCGAACGCATCGTGTCGAGGGATATATTCTCGATTTCTACTGCTATTCGAAGAAACTGGCAATCGAACTGCGTGGAAGTGTCGTAGAAGAAGATGGAGAGTTCGATTCTTACAAGGATCTCTCACTTGCCGCTTCCGGGGTTCGCTTGATCAGATTCACCAATTCCGAGGTGCGATATCAACTTCCTAAAGTCCTGCAGCGCATTCGAGATGCGTGTTCTGTCTGAAACGAGCATAATACTATCATGACTCTCAAAGAGCAACTAAAACAACACTTCGGATTCGACAGCTTTCGCCCAGGGCAAGAGGAAGCAATTAATGCACTCAACGAGTATGGCTCCGCCCTGGCGGTCTTTCCGACCGGAGCAGGCAAATCGCTCTGCTACCAGCTTCCTGCGCTTAACTACGAGGGCGTCACCATTGTCGTCTCACCGCTTATCGCTTTGATGAAAGACCAGATTGATTTCCTGGTGAGCAAAGGAATTAACGCGGCGCGGCTCGACTCCAGCTTAACTCCGGCAGAAGTCAGGCAGATTAACGACGACCTTTTTAACCGGCGGCTCAAGCTGCTTTACGTTGCACCAGAGCGTTTCAATAACGAAAGGTTCGTGGAGCGTCTGCGCAGAACTCATATATCCTTGTTTGCCGTCGACGAGGCTCACTGTATTTCAGAGTGGGGTCACAACTTTCGTCCCGACTACTTGAAACTGGCGGATGCAGCGCGATCGTTGAATGCAAAGCGTGTGCTCGCTCTGACTGCAACCGCAACACCGTCGGTTGTCGACGATATTTGCAACGTATTCAAAATTCCGCAGAAGGCTGCAGTATTGACCGGCTTTTATCGACACAACCTGAACCTCTGTATAACTCCGGTCACTTATCAGACGCGCGACGAAGTCTTATTGAAGCGCTTGCGATCTCGCAAGCCTGGGCCGACGATTGTTTATGTGACGCTGCAAAAAACCGCTACTAAAGTAGCGAAGCTCCTTGAGGAAGCCGGCTTTTCGGCGAAGGCCTATCACGCCGGGATGCCCGCCGACTTGAGAACAATTGTCCAGGAATGGTGGATGGAATCTGACTCGGCAATTGTAGTTGCCACAATCGCCTTTGGTATGGGTATCGACAAGGCGGATGTGCGTTATGTTTATCACTACAACCTTCCGAAGAGTCTGGAGAGCTACTCACAGGAGATAGGCAGAGCCGGGAGAGACGGGCAGAAATCGACGGTCGAAATGCTGGCTTGCGTGGACGATGTTCCGGCAATCGAGAATTTCGTCTATGGAGACACGCCAACATTAGCATCGCTATCCAGCCTGATCAACGAAATGTTGACACAAGGTCAAGAGTTCGATGTCAGCCAATATGACCTTTCATCGCGGCATGACATACGGATGCTGGTTCTGCGAACAGCTTTGACCTATTTGGAACTGCTCGGTGCGATTCGACAGGGAACACCGTTCTACAACGGCTACGATTTCCGGCCGAAGGTAGACGATAGCGAAGTTGGTAATTCTCTTGATGCCGACCAGTCCACGCTGCTGAGCAAGATTGTCCGCGCTTCGAAAAAAGGAACCATCTGGTATACGCTCAAGCCGGAAGAGGTTATGAAAAAAATTGGTGTCGACCGCGAAAGAATCGTATCGCTGCTCGACCTACTGGAGGAGCGGAACCTCTTTGAGGTCCGCGCCGCCGATGTAAGGCAGCGTTATACTCTTACCGACCCGGATGCGGATGCCGGGGCGTTGACGGCCGAACTTGCCGCACGATTCCAGCATCGCGAAGCCGCCGAGATCGACCGACTGCAGCGTGTGCTCGACCTTATCGTCCACAACGGCTGTTTAACCAATGCCCTTGTGGGATACTTCGGCGAAGTTCGGGATGCGCCTTGCGGACACTGCAGCTACTGTGTGACGCAAAAACGGGCGGTTCTTCCGGTGTCACCGCGATCGTCGATGGAAATGGTTTCAGAACCGGATATCGAGACCTGGAACGAACTGCGGGAAAGTCATTCGAACCAACTCAGCGATCCCCGCCAAGCTTCGCGCTTCCTTTGCGGGCTGGTCACCCCGGGATTGACGCGCAGCCGACTGACCAAGAATCCCCTTTTCGGCTGCCTTGCTGAGAAGAGATTCGCCGATGTCTTCAGTTGGTGCGGCGGAAAGTAAATAGGTACAATCAAACGATGAAGTTTGGAACGGTGTTTCTTGTTGGAGCTGGTCCCGGCGACCCAAAATTGCTGACCGTAGGTGGGCGCGATGCCCTGGCTAAAGCGGATGTCGTAGTCTACGATCGCCTCGTGCATCCCTCGCTTCTCAACCACGCTCCGGAGACTGTCGAGCGCATTTACGTCGGAAAACAAGCCGATCGACACACTCTCACCCAGGATAAAATAAATGAAGTCCTTGCCGCCAAGGCGCAAGCCGGCAAAACCGTCGTTCGTCTCAAAGGCGGCGATCCATTTGTCTTCGGACGCGGAGGGGAAGAAGGCGAATACCTCCGAGCGCTAGAAATCCCGTTTGTCGTTCTGCCCGGAGTCACCAGCGCCATCGCGGCGCCGGCCTATGCCGGCATTCCCGTGACACACCGCGATGCATCGTCGTCGTTTGCGGTCATCACAGGCCATGAGCGCTCAGATACTGGGGAAAGCAGCACAAGACCACCAGGCGAGGCCGAGGAGCGGCGGCGATGGGATAGAATTGCCTTTGCCGCAGATACCTTGATCTTCCTGATGGGCGTTGAAAGCTTGAGTGAGATTACAAGCCGTTTGATTGAGAATGGCCGAGCGCCGTCTACCCCCGTTGCGCTGGTCCGATGGGGTACCTGGGCTGGGCGTCAACAGACGGTAGTGGGTGATCTCGANNCGCAGTGACAATCGTCGGGGATGTCGTCAACTGGAGGAGCCGTCTGCAGTGGTGGGATAACCGACCGCTTTCAGGAAAAAGGGTCATTGTCACCCGTGCCCGAGAACAATCTTCGCAGCTCATAGAGCTGCTAACCGAGGAAGGCGCAGAGCCGATCGAATTTCCAACAATTCGCATCACTTCTCCGGCGGCAGGTTACGCGGAGCTCGATCATTCGGTGGCGATTCTGAACCAATTCGACTGGGTAGTATTTACATCCAGCAACTCGGTCCTTTCGGTCTTCAAACGTCTGAAAGCGCACGGCCGCGATTCCAGGGCGTTTTCTGGATGTAAAGTTGCCGCCGTCGGACCAACAACCGCAGAAACGCTCTCCAGTCACGGAATTGAAGCTGACTTTATCCCGTCAAAGTTTACCGGAGGAGACATCGCGAGCGAGTTTCCCGTTGACCTTTCAGGACAAAAAATCTTGATACCCCGTGCTAAGCAGGGTACGGATACTTTGCCGGAGAAGCTTGTCCAAGGCGGAGCTGAGGTGCTGCTCTNNGGCAAGACGCATTTGCTGCAGGCGGCCTGCGCCGCGGCCGGCAGGACAGCCGCGTATTTTCCACTGGCGAGTGCGCTGGGATTGCCGCCGGCTGCGCTGTCGGGAATAGAAATAGCTTGTATAGGACCTAACACAGCACAGACGGCCAGGGAATTGTTCCTACGTGAGCCAGATATAATAGCCGACAGCCATACCGTCCCCGGGCTGATCTCTGCGCTGAAAGAGCGGTTCGCCGAGAACTAACCGTGATACCGTTCGGCGGCCATCGCTCCTGCTGAACCGAACCATCCTTCATCGAGGCGCTTCTTAGGCCTAGCGGCTTGACCAGAAATGGACTGGGCGGCGGCGACACGATTTCTTCCATCCCTCTTGGCGATATACAAGGCGCCGTCGGCAGCGGCCACCAACGACTGCGTTTCGATTGCATCGTCACGGAACGCCGCGACCCCGATGCTAACGGTTTTACAGACGGTCTCGTCGCTATCTCTGTTTCCGGGGAACCTGGTCGACTCAACAGCAACCCTGATACGCTCGGCAGAGGCAATTGCGGCCTCCTTGTTCGTTTCGGGCATGATGACGAAGAACTCTTCGCCCCCAAACCTGCCGACCGTGTCGGTCGCTCTCAGACTAAGTTTAATGACTTCTGCGAACTGCTGCAACAGCACATCTCCCTGGACATGACCGTATGTATCGTTGTACTTTTTGAAGTAATCGATATCCATCATCATAATCGACAGCGAATGGCCGTAGCGGTCGGCGCGTCGGACTTCGTCGTTGAGGATCTGGAGCGCGTGACGCTTGTTGAATACGCCCGTTAGACCATCCGTGACCGCCTGGTGGAGGATAACTCGGTGCAGCCGCTGATTAGCCAGACTCATTGCGGCGAGCGCCGCTAAGCTTTCAAGGCGTTTGGCATCGGTCGTCGTATACACATTCCATCCGCGGCATTCGAGTTCAATTACTCCGATTACTTCATGCGCATCCAGCAAAGGAAGCATCAAAACAGAAACAGGGCCCAACGCATTTTTTTGTGCGGGCGACAGGGAATAGTATGGATGACGTCCTTCTCGGCGAGCGTCCCTAACAATTATCGGGTGACGGCGTTTTGAAACGAGCCCGACCAGTCCTTCTCCGGCGTTCAGAAATGTCCGGCGGGAAGGAAGGAAGTCTTTCTTCATCTGTTTTGAGTCAAAGTAAGCATCATACTTCAGATCTTGATCGTTGTAGAGCCATATGACGCTACGATCACACCAGACGAGATCGCGGCAGTGAGTTGATAGCTCTTTCAAGAGCCTCACTTCATCCATTGCATCGCCAATCGAAGTGCTTTGAGTCAAGCGCTGTAGTGCTTCGATCTGTCTCGCCTGTATTTTTCGGTCTACCAGAACATGAGCGATGAAGGCGAAGACACCGATCACCAAGACGGCCACCGACGCGTCCTGCACAATTCCGTCGCTGAAAGTAAGGCCGAACGACAGGGCGATTGCGAAGGGCGAACCCATCAAGCAGACCCACGCCTCATTGATCCAATTTACTTTCCAGTCCGGCTCCATAATAGGGTCCGCGTCACGTAAGCGCCTGATAAACCTGGGAAGTACAGCGGCAACAGCCAGGCCGCCGAGATAGAGGAAACTGAAGACGCCGACCAATTCGATGCCGAAGATGATGGCCGGAGCATCCATTCCATGACGTACCATCTCAGGAATCTGCATTGATGATTTGAGCGCAATATTAGTCGTC
>PLAD01000232.1 GCA_003134215.1 Armatimonadota bacterium | reverse complement strand
GAAGAACGCCCTTGTGTTAGCAGCCCCGCTGCTCCCGAGCACCGCGATCAGCGGTGCGACAGCCGGTGCGCCGAGTTCGTAGAGCGAATGAGAGGCCGCAGACGCCACAGATCCGTCGGAATCGTTAAGACTGGCAATCAACTGCGGAATTGCTGTTGAATTCATCCCACGACCGAGCCCTTGTACCGCAGAACGCCTTACCAGCGGGGACACATCGCTGAGCGCAGGCTGCAGCGACCGTATAGAGTCATCGGTCCCGATGACGCCAAGCGCGCTCGCAGCTGCAATACGCACCGACGAATTGGGAGAATGAATCGATTGGGTCAGAGCAGGAACGGCTTTTTCTCCTGCATACTCCAGCCCGGTCTGAGCAGCGGCCGCAATACGCAGGTCCAGGCTTCCAAGGGACCTGGCGAGAGCGGCGATGGATTGGTCTGAGGATAGCCGACCAAGGGCGAGAGCCTCTTTCGACCTCGCAAAACTGTCGTCACCGTCGTTCAGCAGCGATTCAATCAGGATGGGCGCCTCTTCCGCTGCGGAAGCAATAGACGCGCTGTTTGGAGCGGCGGTCGACGCAGCTAGGGCCCCGGACGGCGGAATAGTCGTCAAAACGATAGTCGCCAGCGAAGTCAAACAGACCCGACGCAGCTGCGGTGAAGGTGGAACCTGCGTTGCGGCAGCCTCAAGCGCAGGAGCTGCACAGGGATCGCCGATCCGCCCGAGCACGGCGGCGGCCGACTCACGCAGCGGTTCGGAACTGCTTTTATCTGTCAGGAGCTGCACCACGTATGGAACCGCCGGTTTGCCGAGCGCCGCAAGGGTAGCCAGGGCTGAATCCTGGGCACCGTCCACTTTCACCATTGAAGCCTCGAGTGCGGCTGTCGACGTTCCGCCGATCTTGGAAAGTGCGGCTACCGAGGCTGTACGAACATCCGGGTCTCCGTCGCCAAGTCCGGCAACGATTGCATGGAGATCGTGTGCCTTCTCTGCGCCGAGCTCGCTCAATCCTGTGACCGCATCCGCCGCGGTGACCTTATCCTTTTCCAAGCCATAGAGAGCCGCGAGTGCCGAGTCGGCAGGAAGTTTTGGTGCAAGGCGTAGCAGCTCGTCTCCGGCTTTTGCTCGAATAATTGCACTTCGACGATTTTGGGCATCATCGGGGTCGCCGGCAGGATCTTCCGTGCTCAGCAGAACAGAAGACAGACGTCCAGACGAAACAAGGTCGGCGACTTCGCTGTCGCACACCGACAAATCGCTTGATGAAAGCCGTGCAATTTCTGCGGCGTGGTGAGAATGGTCGATCTGCACAGCAACGACGATGCCTACTACGATTACTGTCCAGACTATGAGCGTTATCTTCCGCTCAAGTACCCAGGCAGTTGTGGCCGTCACTATGGAATTCAGGTACTTTGCCGGCGTCATCACTTCTCCTAAGTTGGCGCGATCTGCTATCATGAACTGCCTGAATGCATCTGTATGCATCAAAGCGCCATGTCAAAAGAGCGGATCGATTACGTATCGCTGCTCCTATATTAGACGAAGGGATTTCGTTTGTCAACCATGCCCTTGCAGCCGTCGCCGTCCGCCGGCTTGTCAACCACAGACTTTAGAATTACCGTCCTGTTATCCGGAAAGCACGGTCGTGGGAGCAATCTGGCGGCGCTCCACGAAGCGACGGTATCCGGGCTCATACCCGGAGGCAAAATTGTTCAAGTGATCGGAACAAGCAACGACTCGCCCGCCATTCAGCGAGCGCGCGATTCAGGTTTGTGGGTGGACATTGTCGATCCGCGATCGGTTGGATTCGATGACGAGCTGATTCAACATATCGACCGAACAAAGCCCGACGTTATTTGCCTAGCCGGATATATGAGGAAAGTCCCGGCGTTGGTTGTCGCACGGTATCAACATCGAATCCTGAATATCCATCCAGGTCTGCTGCCGTCATTTGCTGGACGCGGGATGTATGGCCATCATGTCCATCAAGCCGTTTTGGATTATGGGGCGAAAATTAGCGGCTGCACGGTTCACTTGATCGATGAAGAGTACGACACCGGCCCTATTATCCTGCAGCGGGCAGTCCCGGTGATCGAGGGCGATACGGCGGACAGTCTGGGCGCACGCGTGCTCATAGCAGAGCACGAAGCATATCCAGAAGCTTTGAGGCTGATCTCCGAAGGACGCGTACGGATAGAAGGCCGCATCGTGCATATCAAGCAGTGAGCGTGCCCTGCTTCGAGATTACTTACTCGCGGTATGTGGCAAGCTGTGTAGGGGTTTCGTACACTGTTACGTGGGACAGCTTTGCTCGCTCGAACTTTGTCGCTTTTAGTTCGAGATAGACATATCTCGCCAGGTTTTCAGCGGAGGGCGATAGATCCTTGAATGCCGGAAGCTCATTAAGATAAGTGTGGTCGAGTGTATCGAGGATCGCCACAAACACTTTTTTGATATCGGCGAAATCCACCAGCATTCCGTACTGGTCCAGCGTCTCTCCCTGATAGGTTACCACGATCCGATAGTTGTGCCCATGCAGCTGCTCGCATGGGCCGCAGTACCCAAAGAGCCGATGAGCGCAGGCAATAGTTTTTTCAATACTTACTTCAAACATAGCGCTCTATTCTACCAGATGTGACGAGGCTAAAGTTCAGGTACGGCCCATTGTATGAACAGCGCCGGTGAGCAGCATCGCCAGTCTCGTCCCCAGCCAGACACAGCCGTAGCCGACAATAACGCTGCCCAAAATGTTCGCCAGAGCCTGCAATGAAGGACCCAGCTGGAAAGACTCATACTCGAAAGTGCTGAATGTTGTATAGGCGCCGATAAAGCCAACGGTAATAAACGGCCGGATGTTCGTGTTCTTTAATATTCGTTCGGCGAGCAAAGTTCCGATGAATCCCAGCAGCAGAGACCCGGTCGAATTGATCAGGAACGTCCCCCAAGGAAATGTCGATTGCACCTTGCCCTGCACAAAGGCGCCGACNNCGCGCCAAGCGCGCCTCCGAATGCAACCCATGCGTATGCTGTCCAATTCAACCTATCGTCCCTTTCCGACTCACAGTTTTGGCCTTCCGCGTTCTATGAAAAAGCTCCTACAGCCAAGGCGGTCGCCAGGGGCTGTAGGAGCCATTAGTCTCAATTAGACGGTTCTGTGCTGCATGCTTTTTTCAAACGGCAGCCACGGCGGGTTCCATCGCCTTACGATTTATTGATGTAGTTTACCTGATGCGCACCCACTTCGAAAATGTCCTGTTTTTGCGCTTTTTTATCTTAGTTTCGAGCTCAAATGGCCTTGCCAATTGCAATAGCATGTTGCGTGAATTATACTGGAAAGTCGCGATTTTTGTCAACTCGTTGTTTGTGATATATAGTTGATCGTCAAATATTATCAATTTAATTTGAATTGGATATTGCTCGCCATGCTGCAATTTCATTTGAATCGCACCCGCAGTTCAGCAGAAAGTTGTCGGGCAGTAGGTTTACTGACGACCGCAGGGTATGAGCGTCGAGCGACGATGGCCCTAACCATTTGTTGTGTCGGTGAACGACCTCTGCCAATCCGAATGCCAAGTGCAAGTCGGTGGCTGGAGTCAATGTGTAAGCCGGTAAGATGTCGCCGGTCATTTTGTGTTTGATTTCCATCTCTAACAACAGTTCCTAATCTCTGTCCGACGTTCCGATTTATACGGCCAAGGCAATCGATGTTGCTGCCGGTCATGATACTGCTGTAGCCCCCTTGCCGCTGCACGAAATGCAGAGGTGCTCATTCGAGCCGGTAACGAAAATTCTGGTCATCTCACAGTCGCAGCGATCGCAAATCGGCGGCTCGAGGCGGCCCAATAACGAGTCGTAAATTAGCGTGACTGTTCGCGTTTGCTTTCCCTTATCGACAAAGATGTTAAAGCAACTCTTGGGCTGGCGGACGATCTGGATGCTAGTGAGTGCAGCCCTAGGTCGCAGCCGATACTTTTCCCCCAATTCCGCAAGCTTGCGGGACTTTTCCAGCTTCGCAGCATGTTGTTTGGTTATTACAGATTCGCGCTTCTTCTGGTCGGCCTCTTTATCGAGTCGTCGCCTCAGTTCGCGATCGGTCTGATCGTAATATTCAGCGAGCCGATTGGCTTCCAACTGAAACCGGCGGGAAATAGCCGATAGGTACGCGGCGCTTTCCGTCTGCGCACGTTGGGACGCCTCCTTCTTCGCAGATTCATAGGCAGCTTTAATGCGCTTACTATCAAAAGGCGGCGCATCAGCCGAAATAAAGATCGGCTCGGTTGGAATAGATCTTAGCGCTTCGACGACGACGTTATTGACGACGTTCGTATCCAGGGAAACGACGATCGTTTCAATCCTCTCCCGCTTTTCATAAGAGACAAACGCCAACCGAAAATGGAATACGGCATAGTAGCAGTCACGGACGGTAACCGGCACGCTATTATCGGTACGAAGACGGCACTGAGAGTAGGTCAGAATGCGCTCAGCTTCTTCCTTCAGCCCCTTTTTGCGAATATTGTCTAGGTAGATCGCAGAAATCGATGTTGTCCCAATGCCGCTTGCGAACCCGATCAGCGCATCCATAATCGGCGTCCCGATCACCGCCATCGCCGCGTCCGGCTCGCTCTCCGCCGCCTTCTGGCTAAGCGCCAGGGTCAAAACCGAATCCGAAGCCGCTGTCGCAGCAATCTCCGGCGGGAGGAGAGCTCCCAATAGGTCATCGCCCATCTCGTCCACGATTCCGCCGGTCCTCTCAACGGATTTGACGATGAATTCCTTTATATCAACGTTGTCTCGATCGAATAAAATGGACAATTTCTATTCC
>PLAD01000302.1 GCA_003134215.1 Armatimonadota bacterium | reverse complement strand
CGCATATCGACGACAAGGGTATTGTAGCCGAAGCTGACTCCTCGCTCGCAGAGCATAATTTTGTAGCTGCCCGCAGCGACGACCTTGTCAATAATGTTTTTTGCATCCCACGGTGCAAGGAACTGCCCTTTTTTGATATTGAGAACGCGTCCCGTTTGCGCCGCTGCGCTGAGGAGATCGGTTTGACGGCTGAGGAAGGCAGGTATCTGCAGAACATCGGCGACCTGCGCGACGGATTCACATTGTGATGGTTCGTGCACATCTGTCAGGACGGGCACACCGAATTCTTCCTTAATCTGGGCTAGGATATCCAGTCCACGATTTAATCCTTCGCCTCGAAATGACAGCGCGGATGTTCGGTTGGCTTTGTCAAAAGAAGCTTTGAAGATGAACGGCAGTCCTAGTTCATTGCAGATTTCCTGCACGGCGCCGGCAATCGTTCGGCACAGTTCTTTACTTTCGATCACGCAGGGGCCAGCTATCACCGCCAGTCTTCCGTTTTGGCCGATCATTAGATTGCGGTTTACCGCGATTTCATTCATGTGGTTTATCGTCCCTTATTCACTCAGGAAGACGCAAGAGCGTTCTTCATTGCACCCGTTCCAGCGGCTCGGTGCAACTGGCGGTTGTAGAGCGCCTCTATTTTGTCGACCATGACACGCAGCGAAAACAGGTTCTCAACCCGGGCAGCGCCTGCTTCGCCGAGCTCTTGCCGCAACGCCGGATTTTCGGCAAGTCTTATAATAGCATTGGCCAGAGCCTTACTGTCGGCGGGCGGCACTAGGAAACCAGTGACATCATTAAAAATCATCTCAGGCGAGCCCCCGGTCGTCGTCCCGATTACCGGCTTCCTCAATGCCATCGCCTGTTGAATGACGGCAGAACACGGCTCATCCCAGGTTGACGGCACTGCGACAATATCGAGTGCATTAATGACGTTGTTGATATCGTCCCGGAACCCGAGAAAGCGTACTCGATCGTTGAGTCCGAGGCCGGCAACCTGGCCGCGGATCTTTTCCTCGTCGGGTCCGTTGCCAACGACTACGATCTTAAGAGAGTCGTTGCCAATCTGTGAGTTCAGCGCATCGATGAGATATTTATGTCCTTTTTCCAGAGCGATCCTGCCGATGATACCGATAGCGGTCTCGCTGTCGGCTAAACCCAACTCCGCACGTACGGATTCTCGGCTTACCGAGATGTTTTGAAATACTTCAACATCGGTTCCATGATGGATCACTTCGACACGCTTATCGGGGACGCCGGATCGAAGGAGAACTTTTCTCACTGAGTCTGAAACCGTGACGGTGTTCGTGAAGAATAACTGCGTGTACAACGCCGCCCCTACCCTGTTTTTGAATGGATATGGCATATGGCGCGAAAGTACGCGAACGGGAACGCGCTCACAGAGGCCGGTCAATCCCGCGGCAACGATATCCGTGCTCCAGTGCGCGTGGACGACATCTGGACGTTTGGCTCGTAGGAAGCTACGGATTTCTGAAAAGTCCTGGACATCGAACTGCCGCATGACATTAAAACCGACGGTTTTAAGTCCAAGCTCCCGGGCTCGCGACTCAACCCACTTTCCCGGACGGCATGCTACCGTGACATCATGGCCACGCCTCTGCAGTTGATCCGACAGATTCAATAAGTGAAGTTCGGTGCCGCCCCAGCTAGGAAACCCGGTAGCGAACTGAACAATTGTCAACGGCCTGCCCACTCGGAGCATGGGCGATTCTCTGCTACTCATTCCAACTTCGCTCCAATACCAATTTTACATCGGAAACAATTCGTTCGGGCCGGTCAACGCGGTTTACAGCCGACTGGCGCGGTTCAATTTCGCCCCTGCAAGTCGCAGTCGCACTATCGCCCAACAAGAACTGAGACAGCGGCTCCAAGGCCGCATCTACCAACACATCCTCCATCGCCCCGGTGGGAGATACCAAGACCAGGTGGCGCGGGGGAAGTGCGTTACCCCATTTTGTACAACTCGTTGGACCGAACAGCCCAATGCTCACAACATCTAGCGCTACTGCAGCATGACGTATAGCAGTGTCATTACCGACAAACGCGTCCACCTGGGCGACTGTTGCCAATGTCATTCGCAATGAAATTTGACCTACTGTGTCGAGAACCCTGGCCGCGAGCAGTGCTGAGGATTCACCGAGAAACTTGTCTGCAAACGGCTTTTCATCCGGCCCGCCGATCAAAACGAAACGAACATCTGGGATACGACTGAGCAGCCGCTCGCAAAGCTCGACGAAGTTGTTGGTCGGCCACCGCTTGTAGTCGTGAGTCGCCCCGGGCTGCACCGCGACAACAGGACCACCGGTCGGCAATTGCGCTTTTGCGACAGCGAGCTCAGAATCTGTGAGCCACAGTTCCAGACGGCGAGAACTATTCAGGGTATCGGTACAGTTGCCCAAAACATCGAGAAAGCAGTCTATCTCAGGCTTATTTTTGTCGTATTCACAGGTTTGAGTGAGCAGGAAATCACGGCCTTCAAATCCGCTCCATCCGGATCGCCTTCGCGCTCCGCCTAATGACGCGGTCAGCGCACTGTGGAACGACCTGTTCAGAACAATGGCCAGGTCAAAGCGATTGCGCTGCAACTCAAGTACCAGCTTTATGTAACGGCGTAAACCTTTGTCGCATGCTCTATAAGGATCGAACTCAACAAAGCGATCAACATACGGACAATTTTGCAGTAGCTCACAGGCACGTGCACCTGAAAGTAAGGTCAGTTCAGCGTTAGGCCACCGGTCTTTGATCGCGCGCAAGGTCGGGATCGCGGTCAAAGTGTCGCCGATGAACCGGTACTTGGTTACGACGAGGACTCGTCTCACAGTATCCGGCATGGATCTGGCTCCTCAGAAAGACTCATTAATTCCAGTATACTCTGTAGCACATGATCCGGTTCTATTCCTGTCATGCAATCATAGCGACCATTACAGGTCGGGTGAGTACCGCAAGGTGCGCACGGCAAGTGAAGGTCGAGGATTTTGGCCTTGCGTTCTTCCCCGTAAGGTCCGGTGAACTTCGGGCTTGTAGACCCGAACAGGGCGACCAACGGCGTACCAAGACCACTGCCGATGTGCATGGAGCCAGTGTCGCAAGTTACTAAAACATCGGATATTCGGATCGCTGCCGAAAGCTGCTCGATCGTCGTTTTTCCCACGAGATCGACCACAACGTTCCCGCCGTTTCCGCTTTTTTCTGCAGCGCACATCACTTCAGCGGCAGTGCTCATATCCTGCTCATTTCCTCCGCCAAGAAGCAGAACGTTAAAACCGTGACTAGCGGCCATTACTGCTGTGCGGGCGAAATGTGCGGCCGGCCATCTCTTTTGCGGCCGGCTGGCGCCGACACTCAACGCCACGGTCCGTCTCGTTTGGTCCAATCCGTTCAACAATTTCGACATGGAGAGAACGGTCAGATGAGGAACATCCAGCACCATATTATGCGGCGCCTCGACAATAGGCAAAAACGACTTAACACTATCCAGCATATGGTCGGCCATGTGTTTCGTCTCATCGGCTTTCGGCACCATGATGACACGTCGCCCAGTGAGCCTTGCAATAAACGAGTAGAACGGCAGGGTCGGAAGAATCAGAACCAGGTCGTACTTACCGTTGACGATCACCTGGTAAAGCTGCTTTCCTCGTGCAATTGAGTCGCCATTAACACGTGGTATCAAATGGTCAATATCTGGATCAAGCGCCAGTATTTCAAGCGCGCCGTAGCTGGCGGTCGACCCTGCAATTACATCGATGACGACGCCGGGATACGTTCGTTTCAGCGCCCGTATGGTGGGAGTTGTCATTAGCGCATCGCCAAGGTAATTCATATTCACGATCAAGATTGATTTGAACGTCATGCGATTGCGCTGCAGTTCTTACGTTCGGATAGCACATCGCAAAGAGCCCTAAACACTTCGTCGGCGGTAATCGATGTCAAGCAATCGACTCGGCCGCCGCATGTTGGATGTCTAAAACAGGGACTGCACGAGATCTGTTTCCAGATTACTTTATGGTTGTTACCGTAGGGACCGGTCAGCCGAGGATCGGTTGGACCAAACAGCGCAATGACGGTTTTCCCTAATGCTGCGGCAAGATGCATTGGTCCGGTGTCACCAGTGATTACAACGTCGGAATGCGAAAGCACGGAAGCGAGTTGATCGGGCGTTGTTTTCCCGCCAAGGTTTGTCAACAAGGCTGAAGGCGAAATACGTCCGGCGATCTCGAACGCATCGTCCGCCTCGCTTGGACCAGCTGTCAAAATGACTCTTGCGCCGGCGCTCGTCACTGCGTTCGCGAGTTCGATCCACCGATCGATCGGCCAACGCTTGTATATTGTAGAGGCTCCAACATTCAAGACGACGACCGGTGTCGACTCCTCGGACGGCACAACACCGGCATACCACGAGTCGCTTCCTGATCCCAGATGCGAAAGCGAAGGAAGGTCGGAGACTGGCCCCAGACCGGCCGACCGGCGAAAGCCCAGTTGAACATCGATCGCGTGCGTGATCGGTTTTTTCCCTTCTACGTCGGCCTCAGTCAGAAACGCGGCGTTCAATTCGCGGTTTCTATTTAGACCTACTCGTCGCTTCGCTCCCGAAAGTGCAGTAATCAGACCGCTCAAAAATAACCCCTGCATGTCGAACGCTGTGTCGTATTTTTCTCGACGCAGGTCTGACCGCAGCTTCATTAGATCACCTAACCCAGGCTTGTCCTCGACGATGTGTATATTATCAATAAAACCGCAATCCTGGACCAATCCAGCGCAGCGCTTCCGCACTACCCATCCGATGGATAGATCGGGCAAGTCGTTTTTGATCGACTTTATTACTGGCAGCGCATGAAGGACATCGCCAAAACTACTGAGCTTAACAACCAGGAGTCGTTTCACGCTGTAACCATTCCGTCCTCGCCGGCTTCGCGCGCGATCAGTTCCGGCACATTTCTCCATCGATCGTGCAGCCAGAGCCACTGGCCCGGATATTTTCGAACAATCAACTCGATAGACCGGTTAATTTCTGTCATAACTGCACGGATATCAGCGACTTGATCGTCCGTTGGCGAGTAGATGATCGGTTCGCCGAGCACAATCTCATGTGTGTCATCCGGCTGCCTGACACAATAGACCGGCAGGATCGGCGCCCCGGTTCTGAGAGCGAGTACAGCCGGCCCAGCAACGGTGCCTGTTGGAATGTCGAAGAATGAAAGCAGTAAGTCGTCAGATTTTTGATCGGGCAGCATGGCGACTACAGTGCCTTCCCGAAGACGCTTAATGACTTGACGCGCTGCTTGGCCGCGAGGGATGACGTCATACGAATTTCTCCGAACATCATTGATGGCCTCCGCCAGGGCAGAGTTTGGATCGTTTCTGACGACCACGGAAATCTTATATCCGTCAGCCCCGAACCTAGGTCCGAGCAACTCAAAGTTTCCGAAATGAGCAGTAGTAACAATCATCCCGCGGTTAAGTCCCAGAAGACGATCGATCGTTACTTTATCCTGTTCCTTAAGCACGACAATTTTGCGAATTGCCTCAGTCGATGCACCTGCAGACCAAGGAAATTCGGCAATAAAGGACTTAGCGAATGTTCGGAATACGTCACGAGTGATTTGAGTAATCTCGACGGGAGTGAGGGTATTTCCGAAAGTCATCCGCAGATTTTTGTAGGCGACGTTGCGGTAGCGTCCGGACGCATGAAAGGCGAATGAACCAAGTCCGTCCGCCATGGCAAGGAGTGCGGATCGCGGCACCACCCTCCCGAGAACCACCAGCGCCTTCAGCAAACCGGTGACCATTTTCTGCCAGATTCTTTTTAACATCGATATTCGACTGTTTCGTTTAGAGTATGCGGCAACACTGCCCTTTGTAATATTTCCGCCGTAAAGTCGTCTTCTCGTTCGACTTGAAGCAGCACGGGCTGAACAAATAACGGTATAGACTTCATCAACTTACCAAGTTTTACGTTGTCCTTTTCGGTCGTAATGACTGAGTTTGCACCAAACTCTTTCATTTTACCAACTATCAGGGCCACGTCGGCTGATCGGTATCGATGGTGGTCCGGAAGGAATAATGTGCCGGCAGGGATAACTCCGCTTTTACTCAGTGTGTCGATAAAGGATTGCGGCCGGCCAATAGCGCATATCGCAAGAGGTCGCTCAGGCTTAACCATGACTTCGGCGCAGCTATTGGCAGGATAGATGCGCCCGCCGACATGTTGAGAGAAATAGACCGAGGCTGCCGGAGCGAGGGTCTTGATCTGTGCCGACAGACTGTCTCTGCCCGCAGGATCGAGAGAATATGAGCGGGTGACGAGGACCATTGCAGCCCGATTGAGGTTTTCTTTCGGCTCGCGCAGCAAACCTCTTGGGAGGCAGCGCCCGTTTTCAAAAGGTTTGGACGCATCCAATAGGACGATATCCAGGTCGCGCTTTAACTGCCAGTATTGAAATCCGTCGTCCAGCAAAAGAATGTCTGGATGAAACCTTTGTATCGCCAGCGCCGCCGTTTTGCGCCGATCTTTCCCGACAATTACAGGAATGCCAGGGAGTGCGAGTGCAAGCACCATCGGCTCGTCACCAGACTGATCCGTTGAAATAAGAATATTCGATTCGAGATCCGATACCGCTGCGCCGACCGATGAGGCAGCGCCGCCATGTCCACGGCTCAAGACCGCGACATTCAGTCCAAGGTTCCGAAGCACATTTGCCAGCATTATCACGGCA
>PLAD01000386.1 GCA_003134215.1 Armatimonadota bacterium | reverse complement strand
TTGGCGTTGATCTTCACCAGGAAGTTACGGCCGATAATCATCGGCTCGCACTCAGGATGGTTGATATTGACCGGGATAATGGCGCGGCCGCGAGCAACTTCGTCGCGGACGAATTCCGGTGTCACCACTTCGGGAATACTCGCGCCGAACGAATGGCCGGGATGCTGCCCAACCGAAGCCGATCGGTCCCGACCCTGGCTTTCACGGATGGCGATGTACTCCATCTCCGGCGTGATAATGCCGGCGCGAGCCTGCTGGAGCTGTGTCACCGCGCCGGAGCCCTTCAGCGCCAGACGGTGCGGGGGCATGGGCAGTGACGGGTCGGAATGTCCGGCAATCGGCTTGTAGGTCGGCTCGGTTGCGATATAAGACACATCCGCTCGGTCCTTAATCCACTCGGCGCGAACCGGAGCCAGGCCTGCGCGAACGTTGATTCGTACATCCGGGTCCGTGTAAGGGCCGCTGGTGTCATAAACACGCAGGGGAGCGTTTGCAACGGTTTTATCGGTGTTGTGAATGCGGGTAGGGGAGAGCGATATTTCGCGATGTGGAACACGGACATCGGGATGGATGCGGCCGCTGATATAGACTTTTCTTGATGACGGGAAACGATAACTGCTGGTAAGATCCGTGGGCGTTTTGCCCTGATCTAGTCCGCTGCCAGTGTTTGTTGATGCCACGTGTTGCTCCTTTATATTACGATAAGTGACTTGAACGAAAAAAATGCCGCCGTCCCATAGTGCAGGGACGGCGGCAAATGCTGGGATATTCTCAGCCCGAAAGTGCCAACAGTCCGCTTCCCTACGCCGGTATGAGCCGGATCAGGTTCCTAGGGTTAGCATCAATGCCTCTCAGCCGATCAAAAGCAAAGCCCCAATCAGCACCCCCAGCGGTCAATTAATTACTGCTATTATACCGCCCCGCAAATATCTGTCAATCACATCAAATGAGTATTCGCTCAACCTCGTCTAAGCTAATACGGTCGCTGCGGCGGTCATAGAGCTTCGTAGTCCTGGGGGATTCGTGAGTTGCGATGGCCTGGGCGTTCTCGACCGTGCCGCCGTTCTCTAGGTATGCGGTGATTCCGGTCGCACGGAACGTTTGACAGGAAATAGAGTGGGGAAGTCCTGCATCCTCAGCTCTAGCCTGCATAGCATAGGCTTGACTTTAACCACGCAATCCCACATAATCCCACGTAGCAAAGGTGGAGATTATGGACTGGCAGGATCACCGTCTCAGTCGTCGTTTAGCTCTTACGACCGAAACGACTGAGCGTATTTACAATAGCATAGCAGAGATTGACGCTGTCAAGAACAGTTGGCGCATCGCCAATCGCTTGATGCCGCAAATGATCGAGCGGCTGATGCAGAGCGTTCTTGTGACTTCCACGGGCGCGTCAAACCGCATTGAGGGCAATCGCCTGACAGATGAGCAGGTGCGGTCGCTCTATAAGAACATGCGTATCCGCCGCCTGGTCTCCCGCGATGAACAAGAGGTTGCCGGATACCTTGATGTACTGCAAAACGTTTTCGAGAGCTATGCAGAAATGCCGATCCGAGAGTCGATCATTCTTCAACTGCACCGGGATATGCTGCGTCATAGCGAGAAGGACGTTGGACATTTAGGTAAATACAAGATCGGCAATAACCGAGTCGAAGCCAAAGATGCCAGCGGCAATATTGTTGGAATTATCTTTGATCCAACACCACCGTATCTCGTCCCTGTTGAGATGCAGGACTTGTGCGGCTGGTATCAATGGGCGGTCGCTGAATCGTTCAAGCATCCATTGATGCTGACTGCAAACTTCATCTTTGAATATCTGGCGATACATCCCTTTCAAGACGGCAACGGTCGAACTAGCCGGATATTGACTAACCTCATATTGCTTCAACATGGCTATGCGTTTACGACGGTCGCCTCTCACGAAAGGATCGTCGAGGAAAACAAGGCTGAATACTATCTGGCATTAAACCGAACGCAGCGCACATGGAAAACAGATCAAGAGGACGTTTCTGCGTGGCTCGAATTCATGTTCGACGTATTCCGCGGACAAGCCACAAAAGCTCTTAGGCTGCTCGAAGAAGATCAGACCGAACTCATGCTCTCAGAAAAGCAGCTTGCTTTATGGCACTGGGCGCAAATTGTTCAGGATGGGATATTCAGCCCAAAGATGGCAGTCGAAGCTACGGGCTTCCCTGTGCGTACTGTTGAAGACATCATTAAGAAGCTCACTGGCATGGATAAGCTGGAGCGCGTTGGAGCGGGTAGGGGAACTCGCTACCGCGTCAAGTAGAATCGGTCGGCAACCACATATCAATACTTGATTCTGTCGATCTCACTCAGTTCGAGCCTATTCCTCTGGTCGTAGGTACGTGATGATATTTGTCCAGTCTTCTTGGTGACTGGCATCCCATAACGCTATTAGTGAACGGATAATCGAGCCGAAATCGTGAGTGGCAATGCTCAGGTCGTCAATAAAGATGACCCCGGCATGGTCGGTTCCTACATAGCCCCACTGCACCAGAACAGGCATGATGGTTTTCTGATCATATGTGACCAGTGTCAATCCTAGTGCTGCGGCATCTGTGAGGATAAGTTCGTCGGGTTCCGCCATGAAAAGCCCGTCTTGCCACATGTGAATGCTGATGATGCGTATGTCTGGGCGTTTCTGGTGAATCTGAGCTGCGACCTCCGGGGAGATATTATCGTCTAACAGGAGGGATAGCATTAAGCGTGAGGCTCCGCGCTGGCTTTCTCCTTGGGTACGGTGAACAAACGAATATGAGGCAATTGACGCTTCATCGCCTCATAGCCTATGTGGTTGTCTTCTATTGCCTGGTCGATCTCTTCTCGGTAGGCAGAGTAGTAATTCAACGCTGCCTGCGCCGTAGCGACAGGGTGCTGAAAATGGTCTGCGGTGCGCTTTGCATCCAAGTCATAGTGTTTGGCGGTCATGATAAACTCCCACACTGTCAGGCCTGTCTGCTTCACGAATGGCTGCCGTCCAATTGCCGTATTGCGGAACTCAATCCCTGCAATTTCTTCTTCTCTAAGGGCTTCATCAATCAGAATAAGTCCGGCGCGTGACCGGGTGGTGCCATTTCCAAGCATCCGGGCAAAGCGATCAAGACGCGATATAAGGTCATCTGGCAGACGTAGGCTTACATTCTGAGACATAACAAACACCTTTACATCAATATAACTACAAGCAGTATATACAATGCAATAAATAATTACAAGTCTTACTGCATTATGGTCAATCGCTGCTAATACTTAATCCTGGCAATTTCGCTCAGCTCCAGCCTGGTCGCCCTCCGGTCGTAGAGCTTGGTCGTGCGGCTGTCGGCATGGTTTGCAATCTGCTGCGCTGTCTCTAAGCTCCCTCCGTTGTCGAGGAACTGCGTGATCCCTGTGGCTCTAAAGCTGTGGTTAGAGAACGCTGCCGGCAGTCCTGCATTTTTCAATCGACGCTTGACCATTGAGAAGGCATCGACCCTTGAAAGAGGCCTGTCCGTGAGTACGCTGCCTTTGCGCTCGAACGATGGGAACATGAGTCCACTGCCGCTAGTTTTAGAGGCGCTGCGCCATTCATCGAGATACTCGGCTAGTTTAGGATGGATCGGGATGTCGCGCTCGACTCCGCCTTTTTCGTGAAGGCGCAAGAAACACTCGCGGCCTAAGTCGATGTAGTCCTGACCACGCAGTGAGCATACCGCCGACACTCTGGCAAAGGTGTAGGCCATGACTCCAATAAAGGCTCTGTCGCGAAGCTCTATCGGCCTGGTCGTATCGAAGCTCTCAAATAGAGTCCGCATCTGCTCAGTGCTCAGGGCTGGCGTCTTGCCACTGATACGGCGTACTGGCTCTGTCGTGACCTCACGGGCTGGGTTATAGGGTAGGGCACCTGTTTCCACCAGGTACGAGAGCATCTTCCTGAGAGCTGAGATTTTGCGCTTAACGGTCGCCGGAGAATTGCCGCCGCTCTTGAGCTGGTCTCGGAAACCCGCGACGTGCAGAGTTCGCACCTGGTCAAGCGAGAGGCCTTGCCTACCGATCCACTGCCCGAACTCTTGAGCATCGCGCATATAGGCGGCGCGGGTGTTTGCGTTTGAGATCTTCGCGCCGAAATAGTCCTCTATTGCATCCTTCGCCGACTTTGGGGCGGGTAGGGCAGGGTAGTCTCCATCAGAAACGAAGGACGGCAATAGTCCGACTGGCTCTTGGACTACTAGATCGTTTCCAGGAATGTCGTTGCTTAGGATGTGCTGCATCGGTATTACTCCGGCTGGATGGTGACAAATGATCCTTGCGGCAGATGCTCCAACGTCGCCAGCACTTGTGGAGCAAGAGGGGCAATATCTTCAAAAATAATGCGTCGGCTGTTCAAGACGATAATGCTGATCTTGCGTCCCTTGAGGCTCTGCTGGTACTGCATCCGTTTATCGGCAGTAATCATCACGTCGTAACCAGCGCTTTCAGCGGTGGCGATCAACTCACCATTTTGCAGGTCTTCCCAACCAATGTCCTGAACGTGGATGACATCATGTCCGGTAATGAGTCTGGTAAACCGATGATTGACGTTATTATCGAGGAGAACTCTCACTAAACAGCCAGTTCCAGGCCAAAGGTCTGACGGGCTAGATTCTGCTCCCAGTGGATAACCGCTTCGGCATGTTCACGCGGTACGTTCGGCCACCCTTCCAAGAAGTCTTCGAGGCCTTGCCCGACATCGAGCGTGTCAATCAGTGCTTGTACCGGAACACGTGTGCCTTTGAAACGGACAGCCCCGCTGAGTGTTTCAGGGTTTGTTACGAGAATATCTTGTAGTTCATTGGGAATCGTCAACATAAGGTTTCCTCCTTTTTGTTCATATTATGGCGTATCTCCATAAGTGTCACGCAGTCAATCTACCCGCGCAATGAATTGTACCTCATATCATCATACATAACCCCTTTTATGTTGTATATAATTATGATGGCGAAAAATGGGGTTATGGAGCAGGTAATATTGTAAATAGAATATGCTTGTGTGCCACCAACTATGGATGAGATCAAACTTTATGCATTTCAAATATTGGATGCGACCCTGAAGAAGGGTCTTGCCTCTTATGCTGCGTATTCCGATGAAACCGATCACCAATTCCGGTTGAATCCGATCACCGATTCCAGTTGAAACCGATCAGGTTTTCCGGTCAATCCGATCACTTCGTAGGTTGGCGGCCCGGACTGTCAATTATTCATCTTTCGCGACTGTGTTTGTCAAGGCTGCCCTTGTTTTTCTCATGGATTCTCCCGTTAATTTAATGCGATGGGCGTTGTGGACCAATCGGTCCAGAGCCGCGTCGGCGAGTGTTGGATCTCCAATGAGTCCATGCCATGTTTCTTCTGGTGCCTGTCCGCATACGATTGTCGATCGACACTGGTATCGGTCGTCGAGAATGTCGAGGAGGTCTCGAGCGCTCTCCTGTGTTAACGGTGTAACGCCCCAGTCGTCCAGGACCAAGAGGTCAACGCGGGTCAATTTCAAAAGCAGTCGGCCATAGCTTCCGTCAGCCCGAGCGATGCTCAGATCGCTGAACATCTTTGGGGCTCGAATGTAGAATACCTTGAACTTTTCCCGGCATGCCTTGTTGGCGAGGGCGCATGCGAGGTAGCTCTTACCCGCTCCGGTTGGCCCGGTGATCAGACAGTTGTCGTGGTGCCTGATCCAGCCGCATCCGAGCAGCGCCATAACAAGGGAACGGTCGAGGCCGCGGACATGCTTGAAGTCGATGTCCTCAGCTACGGCATTCTGCCGAAGCCTCGCACGCGTGTTGGGATGACTGCCGTATTGTAGTGGTC
>PLAD01000178.1 GCA_003134215.1 Armatimonadota bacterium | reverse complement strand
CCGCCATGAGCTGTAGAAACAGTCGGGCCGAATGCTGAGGGCTTTGCGGATGCTCATCGGTCCAGCCTACGAAGGCATCCGAGATGGTTACTTTCGTGCCTGCCCTGAGTTGCCCTGACGATGACGGCGGCGGCTCGTATCCAAGTTCCGGCCAGTTGCCGCCAACCGTCCCGTCAGGCCGCGTTCCAGTGGCCCGGAAGTAGTCGTTGAGCGCGGTGTAATTTTGATAGTACAGCAGGCTGCCGAATGCAGGCTTGGTGATTGCAAGATAAGCAACTCCGACATTCAAGCCACGTTGGGCTGCTTTTACTACTCCCTGTGCGGCAGCCGGATTGCCGTTGCTGTCTATTGGATAGAGGTCCCGCGGCCAATTGGCAACCAGGAGATTTGCATCCGGAGTCAGTTCTACCGTGCATCTGATGGATGCCTCTTCGGAGTTGGGAGTGATGACCCGAACAAGGCAACCGCCAAGCGAGGTCTTCAGGTGAAAGAGCAAATCTCTGTCGCTTCCCTCGACGGCCTCTACCGACAATGGCTGGCCGGGAGAGTAGCCGGCGCGCAGACCGAAGCCCCCGAACCCCCCGCGGGTTACAAATATCCAAAGAGAATCCGACCCGTGCCTGATTACGACGTCACAGTCGTAGACAGTCATCTCCTTGAGCTTTGGCATCGTTCCCGCGTCGATCTCCGATTTCAACGAGAGCGCTGCAGGGGTCAGTCCGGCCGATTCATCGGTTACTTGCAGCTTTTTCATGAGCGAGCTTTACCCGCCCGGAAATAGGCCGAAACTAAATATCCGACGTGTTTCGCAACCTCGGTTACTTCGGAAGGCAGAGCGTGATTCTCGTCCCGCAGTCCGGTGAGCTGTCTACAGAAGGGTATCCGCCGTGCTGCTCAGCAACACGTCTGACTATTCGTGCGCCGAGGCCGGTCCCGCCTTCTTTTGTCGATCGATTGCTGTCGGAAAAGAGTCGCTGCGCCTGTTCTGCGGTCATACCGGCGCCATTATCTGCGATCACAATCCGATAGTAGTCCGGATCGTGATCGTCTTCGACCGAGAGGACGATTGTTCCTCCGATAGGGGTGGCAGAAAGTGCGTTGTTCGCGGCATTGTAGATTGCGGTTCTCAAACGGTGGGGATCGTGCCTGGTCTCCAGATTCTCGTCGCCCGTTACTTCCATGTTCACGTTTTTCGTGCGGAGAGGCGTTTTCAAACTGTCCTTTACCTTATAAAGCACATCTATTGGCTTTCCGATTTTGAGCTCAACGGGTGTCACTTCGCCGTGGACCGCAGCGGCCATTTCGCGGGTGAGTGTCATAACCTGAGTCACTCCCTGTTCGACACTGACCAGCACTTCCTCGTAGAAGCTCACCAATCCATCGACAGCGTTTGGCTTGCCCTCCCGGACATCGTCGATCATGAACTGCAGGGACTGCACATACGGCAAAACGTGTGTCAGCAAGTTACCGATATCATGGCTGACTTCGCCGGCGATATGTGCGACCGCTGCAAGCTTCGATTCGGCGGCAAGGCGCGCATTGTGCAAGGTCAGCGCAATAAAGCTGCCGATCAGTTCGGCGTTGTCGAGGTCCTCTTCATCGAACTTTCCTGTTCGTTTATTGACCAACTGCAACACTCCGATCGGGGCGCCTCCGCGCACCCGCAGCGGGACGGTAAGGAGGTTGACCGTGGCGAAGCCTGTAATATCGTCCACTTTGTGCAGATGGATATTGGAAGTCGTCGCATCGTTTTCGATCTTCGGGATGCCGCTCTTAAAGACCGAACCCGCGACACCTTCTTGAGGTGAGAATGTGAGCGACTTGATAGACTCCGAGGCCGGGCCAAATGCCTGCGCAAAGCAGAGCCGGCCCAAAGAGTCGGCGAGGATCAGCGAGCCGGCCTCTGCATCGACAGCATCCATCGCCGCGTGCAGCGCCAGCTTCTCTAATTCTTCAACATCTGTCACGGCATAAAGCCGCGCGACGAAGTGATAGAGACGCTCCATAGCCTATTGTGGCACAGTCGGCTGCACAGATGTAAATGAAAGATAACAGCGTTTCAAGTGACATTTATCAATGTAAAAGTTACCATAACATCGTGGTTTTTACTTGTGGGAAAGTCGCCCACGGTTAGTAAAGTATAGTTTGACAAGTCGTACTTTGACAAAGCATACTTGCTTCCCATAGCTTGTTGAAGTCAAAGATTTCCTATAGGCTCCAGGAATCCGACCAGGCGATTGTCGGTTCACCGTCAATGAATCAGCTTGCCAGCCAGAGGTTCCGACCGTCTATTGCTTCTTCCGGACGCCGACGAGCCTCTACGTCTCCGAATGGAACTTACCCAACACGCGGCAGGCTAACAGCTTTTCAGGCGCTCTAGATTCTCTCTAAGTGGCGTCAGCACATTCCATACGTCCTGACAGAATATTCTCAGCGTAACCTCTTGACTATTAACGAACACATGTTCCAAAATCATCCAATCAAATTTTTAATGCTAAGGGATCGGCTTGAGCTAAAAACATATTTAAATTCTGACATAATCGGACATTTTTAGGCAGTCGATGTTGCCGCGCTACGCTGTCGCAGGCCACAATCCTTGTCCGTAGGACTACGGCCCGAAGTGCTGCTAGCAAGTGAATTCATTCACTGAATCCGGACACAACCAGGCATTTTGGGACAGTCAGATAATTAGTCAAACCGGGGAAAAGAAACGCAGACCGGTCCGCTTTGGCCGTCCGTTCCTTCGCCCGAGGTCACAGGTTATCACGTATGATCCAGAACTCTGACCGCTGAGGCGGTAAGAGTGGCGCCCAGAGGGCTCTCAGCGCAATCATGCGTTATAATAGCTTTACTCATGCCCCGCACACTTTATATCATTGACGGATATGCACAGATCTTCCGCGCTTTTTTTGCGATCCGCAACGGTATGCGAAGTCCGACCACCGGTGAACCAACCCATGCAGTCTTTGGAATTACCGGAATGCTCCTCAAACTGTGGTCGCAATACAAGCCGGACTACGTAGTCATTGCCTGGGATGCACCCGGCCGTACGTTTCGCGACGATCTCTTTACCGACTATAAGGCGACGCGTTCTCCCACCCCCGATGACCTGCGAGCACAGATTCCGCGAATCAAAGAACTTTTCGATGGATTTGGAATACCGGTGGTCGGAAAGGAAGGTCTTGAGGCAGACGATATCATTGCTTGTTTAGTGAGACAGCTAAAAGGCGACATCCAAAATGATGACCTGCTTATTCGAATCGTGTCGAAGGACAAAGACCTTGAGCAGCTTCTCGGGGACGGTATTTCGATGTTCGACGTCCATACTGACCAGGAGATGACCGAACAAGACCTGCGTACGGAAAAGGGCATTTCGCCGGCCCAGGTGATCGATCTTTTGGCGCTCACCGGCGACACCGTCGACAATGTACCGGGAGTCGCCGGAGTGGGCCCGAAAACGGCAATTCAGCTCATCCAGCAATATGGATCGGTCGACCAAATTCTAGAACACACGGACGAACTCAAGGGAAAGCTGCGCGAGCGGGTCGAACAAAGCCGTGACAACCTTCTACTCTCTCGAGAACTTGTCGCTCTCAACTGTACGGCGGATATAGGTTTCTCTCTCGATTCGGCGCAGTTCCGGCCGACCGAAATCAAACAACTCATTTCGCTCTTCCGAGAGCTCGGATTTAACCGATATCAGGATGAACTCAATCGACTCGCGGACAGCGTCGGCGTTTCCTCAGCCAATGGAGCGGCGCCGCTGCCGCCGGCCGAGACGCTCGATCTCTTTGCTTTCGACAACGACCCGACCCCCCCATATCAGCCACCATCGCGCCGTCTTTCCGATGGCAGCTACAAAAATGTACTCAGCCGCGAGAGCCTCGACCGGCTGATTGCAGACCTTTCTCGTTCCGCCGTTGTCGCCGTCTCGATCCAGACATCCGGTGAAGGAAGACGCGCCCTGGTGACCGGGGTCAGCCTTTCCGGTTCAGTAAACTCGGGCTCCTATGTCCCTCTCCATTCCCCGCATCTGTCCGAAACGGACACTGTTGATGCACTCCGCTCATTGCTCGAAAACGGGCAGATTCGCAAGTGCGGGCACGACCTCAAGACCGGCGCTCTGGCGCTGCGGCGGTCAGGAATCGATCTGCGCGGGATTGTCTTCGATTCATCCCTGGCGGCGACTCTGCTTGAGCCGACCAAGAGCCGTAAATTGGAAGATCTAGCGCTGGACCGACTCGGTTTCGATTTACCGGGCACGGAGTTCGTGGAAGGTGAGATGTTCGCCGCGACGGCGGATCTTGCACTTCGACTATACACGCAGATGTCCGCGGAACTTACCGAACGAAACATGAGCGCCTTGATGAGCGATATCGAGGGGCCGTTAGTCGAAGTTCTGGTCGAGATGGAGACCAACGGGATTTGCTGCGATCCGGTAGTCCTGAAAAAGCAGGGAGCCGAACTCGGACTGCGTGTCGAAGACCTTAAGAAGGAGATATACGATGCGGCCGGCCAGAAATTCGATATCGGGTCAACAAGGCAGGTTGCGGAAGTACTGTTTGAACGGCTGAAACTTCCCTCCGGGAAAAAGACAAAAACGGGATACTCCACTGACGTGGAAGTATTGGAAAAGCTTGCAGCAATGGAAGATAAAAATGATCTTCACACGGCAGTTCCGCGGCTCATTCTGGAATACCGACAGCTATCCAAGCTCATTTCGACTTACCTCGGCAACCTGGTCGATGCCATCGATCCGCAAGAAGGTCGAATCTACACTACCTTTGTTCAGCTCGGCGCGGCAACAGGTCGGCTTGGCTCCAATAATCCAAATTTACAAAATATCCCTATTCGTAGCGCAATCGGCAAGCAGATCCGAAAAGCGTTTATTGCGCCTCCGGGCAGTCGTTTGATCAGCGCCGACTACTCGCAGATCGAACTGCGAGTTCTTGCCCACCTCTCGGGCGATCCGGGCTTGATCCGCGCCTTCGAATCCGACGAGGATGTTCATAATACAGTGGCATCGGAAGTCTTCGGGGTCCCGCTCGAGTCGGTTACAAAATCGCAGAGAAATCAGGCGAAGATGATCAACTACGCCATTGTTTACGGCGTAACTCCCTTCGGCCTTTCCCGGCGTATCGAAGGCCTCGATGTCGCCGCTGCAACCGAACTCATTTCACGATATCGGCGAAACTTTTCCGGAGTCGACATCTTTCTACAAGAGTGTATCGAACAGGCAAAATCGAAAGGCTACGTTTCCACGATTAGCGGACGACGCCGATACATTCCCGAAATTGAAGCTCGTCAGCCCAATCTTCGTGCGCTGGGCGAACGTCTGGCGATCAACTCGGTGGTGCAGGGCAGCGCCGCCGATTTGATCAAAATAGCGATGGTCAATCTGCTTCATTCTATACAGCGCGATAAACTGCCGCTGAAGATGCTGCTTCAAATACACGACGAACTGGTAATGGAAAGCCCCGAAGCCGATGCCGAGGCGATGGGCCTGGTGGTTGTAGATGCTATGGAGAGCGCCTTAAAGCTGAATGTGCCGCTGAAGGCGGAGTGCGGGATCGCCGCCGACTGGCTGAGCGCCAAGTAATGGCAAAAACGGCAGTTCGTTTCGTCTGCCGCGCCTGCGGCGCCGAAACCCCGCGATGGCTTGGTAAGTGCCCATCGTGCGAGGAATGGAACACGTTGGAAGAGACCAGCGCGCCACTTCCGGTCGTCGCTAAATCCGGGGCGCGACCGCAGCGAAACTCTCTGCTGGCCCAGAGAAACCCTCCGGCCCGCCTCAGCCAAATACCCAACTCGCTCAGCGAAGGACGGGTCACAACCGGGATCGGCGAGTTCGACCGCGTGCTCGGCGGCGGCGTGGTCAGCGGCGCCGTAATCTTAATCGGCGGCGACCCCGGAATCGGGAAATCCACACTCTTGACCCAAACGGCCGGCTACATGAGCACGGGCGCAAGAACTACGCTCTATGTGTCAGGAGAGGAATCGATCGGACAGATCAAACGCCGGGTCGACCGTCTCTCTTTGCCGGATGCGCCAGGCCTGATGTTGCAAAACGAGACAGATATCACAGTTATCGAAGCGACCATCCGGGCCGAGCAGCCGAACTTCGTAATTATCGATAGCATCCAAACGATGCAGCACCCGGATGCAGACAGCCTTCCGGGCAGTGTGACACAGGTACGCGCCTGCACAGCGCTGCTGACACAACTCGCGAAAAGCGAGTCTGTCGCCATCTTCCTGGTCGGACATGTCACCAAAGAGGGTACGCTCGCCGGACCTCGCGTGCTGGAGCATATGGTCGATGCCGTGCTGACCTTCGAAGGTGATCGACATTCGATTTATCGAATACTACGCGCCAACAAGAACCGTTTCGGTTCGACCGATGAACTTGGCATCTTTCAGATGAACGAGGACGGCCTGGCGGAGATCTCGAACCCGAGCGAGCTCCTTCTTTCGGAACGCCTCCAGCATTCAGTCGGCTCGGCAGTGACGGCAACGATCGAAGGCACGCGCCCGCTGCTGATCGAAGTCCAGGCCCTCATTGCACCGTCAGCACTGACCAATCCACGCAGATCGGTCACCGGCATGGACACAAACCGAGTGCATATGATCCTGGCCGTTCTGGAAAAACGGGTCGGCATTACACTTGCCTATCAGGATGTATTTATCAATATAGTCGGAGGTGTCCGCATAGAAGAGCCCGCCGCGGACCTCGCGGTCGCGCTGGCCGCAGCATCGCACCGATCGAACAACGCCGTCGACTCGGCAACTGTGGCAATCGGCGAGATCGGTCTCTCGGGAGAAGTGCGCGCAGTCAGCCAGGTGGAGAAGCGAATTCGCGAGGCATCGCGGCTTGGATTTAAGCGGGTTCTGATCAGCTCCAAAAACAAGCAGAATTTGCGATACGCCGATTTGCCCGATATCCGCATCATCGGAGTCGAACATGTCGGACAGGCGATCGATGCGGCTTTGCCGGCAAAATCCTGAAGCAGAACATTGCATCCAACCGTCTTATTTTTTGTTCTTTTGTTCCTACCCGGCACAAGCCTACGTAACTGGGAGCAGTCGAACACGCCAACCCTGCATCGCCTCATACAAACCGGCGCGATCGCATTGATGAATGCTCGAACAGCTGAGCGAGACACGATTACCACCGCGGGCGGCGAGCGGACCATCTTCGCCGGGGCCCGGCTTTACGCTGACGACAAGGAGGGCATTCTCAACTACCCGGCGCAGCCGGACAATTTGATCTTCGGCTTGCAAAAAGCTGGAATAGCTGTCGTGCTCGACAATCCATCTCGTCCCGCACCCGCACCAGAGAAGGGGCAAAGACAGTTTCGAACAGCCGAACTCTCCGGGGACTGGCGAGGTATCGACCGCGAGATCGCAGCCTATTCGAAATTGGTCAGTCAGTCGGGCGGCCGGCTGATAATTGTCTCGCCGAACCCAACGGCATGCGACTTTCGCGCCCAGCGACAACTCACCCCGATCCTGCTCTGGGGAAACTCAGTTGAACATGGCTTTCTCGTCTCGCCATCGACAAACGAAGCAGGTCTCGTCGCCAATACCGATATTGCCGAAACAATTGCCGGCGCAATGGGCGCGACATTGCCGACCGCTTCCTATGGCGAAGCGTTNNCACCTCTGGACACGGGAAAACCGATGGGTAGGTCAAAGCACTGCAATGAAGACCCTGCCTTACATCGCAGCCGGCCTTGCGGTTCTAATTCTGACGGCGATACTTTTCGACCGCACGCGCCGGTCAATCGCGGTAAAAGTCGCGGCGTTCGCGGCTTCCGTTCCTCTACTGCTCTCGCTTAGCAGCTCAATCCCGGCTCTGCTGATTATCTGCTGGGCCGCACTCTTAATTCTCGTTCGAATAAAAAGTGCATCGAACTACATTTCGGCGATTTCGGCATTGACCGTACTCTTGATAATGCTTGCCGCGCTCATTCCCGGAGGCGGCCCGGCGGCCGGCTCGATGCTCGGGTATTCACCGATTGAAGGTGCACGGTTTTATGGAATCGGAAACGAAGAGATGGGCGCCTGTATCGGCGCGCTCGTCGTCCTCACGGCACTGCTCAATACTAAGCTTGCCGGCCGCTCCATCGCAACGGCCGTATGGATGATTGTCGGCCTCTGCCTTTCCATGCCCTGGGCCGGGGCAAAAGCGGGAGCACTGATCGTTTGCTTTGTTTCGATAACAGCATACTGGTTGGCCGGAAATGGCAAGAGCCTAACATTACTTTCATCCTCCATGATACTCGCTGCTTCGGTCGTCTTATCAGTCATTATGCTTGTCATTTCGAGCCATTTCGGCCCGCGCACCCACGTTACTCAGACACTCTCGATGGTCAAGAGCAGCGGGCACGGGGTTATCTTACAAACGATCTTAAGAAAGGCGGGGATGGACTTGCACCTGGTGTTCCATAGCGTTTGGGTTTGGGTGCTTGCACTGACGTCGTACAGTCGCTGGCAAATGCGTGGAAGAAATACGTTGTTTGCATTTGGAACGGCGGCGGTTATTGCCTGCCTCATATTTAACGATGCCGGCGTCGTTGCGGCGGCGCTCTGCTCTTTGATCATCTGGGGAGCAGATTTCGGCGGACATCAGAAGAAAACAAAGGTGCGGGCGCAGGCCGTATAATCCAAAAGCGGCCGGCATATGCCGGCCGCTATCGGTGCTGCGTGCACTTTACTGCGGTTAAGGGAGGTTGGAACTAGACGATCCGTTAGATCCGGTTGGTCCCTGGTTCGGCGCCATGGTGGGATTAGACGGCGCGGGCGTCGTCTCACCCTGATTCGGAGTCGCTGTCAGCGGACCTGTCGACTGCACCTGTCCCGCACTGTCGCTGCTGGAACCGCCGGCAGACGGTGTGCTTGAGTTTGACGAGGACGGAGTGGTCATGCCGTTCGGCGAAATTGACTGGTCGGTTGATGGCGGCGGAACAGTCAAGGCAGGGGTCGTGGACATATCCGGTGTAGTTGCATTATTCGAAGGCGTGTCGCTTCCGCTTGTACTCGGAGTTGCGCCGCCAAGCACCGCTCCGGACGGTGCTGTGCCGTTAACGGAGTTAGGTGTCGGAGTCTTCGAATCCTGGTTAGGCGCCATGCCAGTCAGCGGCGGCGCAGAGTTATTCTGGGTCCCGCTGCCTGGATTCATGTTCGGACCTGTACCGCCGACCGCATTCGGAGTTGGCGTCTTCGAATCCTGGTTCGGCGCAGTTCCGGTGCCCGGCTGCTGCATGATCACCGAATTGGACGTCGTCGCCCCGCTTGGTTCGCCAAGCTGAACGGTCGGCGGGATCAAGACCGTGTCGATTGCATGAATGACACCGTTACTCGCCTGAATATCAGGGGTCGTCACAGTTGCACTGTTGATCATTACCTGGCCGGTCGAAGTCGTTACTTGCAACGGATCTCCTTCGAGGGTCGCCGGCGATACCGGTGTCTTCATCGCCATGGCATCCGCTGCGGAAATGCTAGCGGGAATGACGTGATACTCCAGTACCTGTCGCAGTTCCGAGCGATTTCGCATCAGCTCGCGTAGTTGATCCTGCGGAAGTTTAGCAAATGCAGCATCGGTCGGCGCAAACACAGTGAAGGGCCCGTTGCCTTCCAACGTCGATGTCAGGCCGGCTCGCCGTACCGCGTGAACGAAGGTGTTGAATTCGCCGCTCTGCTGGGCGGTCTGAATGATATCGTTCTCCGACATTGACGAAGGCATACCGCCGTTTAAGGAGCCGTTCTGCGATGAGGAGTAGTCGATATTGTCGGCCATCTTCAACGCGCCGCTACCAGTCGCCTGATAGGCCGCAAGATAGTCAGCGAGCTTATCTCTGTACCAATGATCTCTCCAGTAACCCTTCAGGCCATAGTTCTCGGCAATTGCCTGGAAGGTCCAGCCGTTTCGAACGCGATCGAGGACATCGGATGTAGGCACGGATGCACGGTCGGCGATACCTATCGCTTCAGCGATTTCGTCATCGTTGAGACCAAGCGCCTGTCCCCGTTTTATCTGCGCGTAGTTGAACGCTGGATTGGCAAGAATAGTGAAGTCTATAGCGGGCGGCGCTCCAGCGTCGTCCAACGGCTGCGGGCTCGTAGCCATCGAAGAAGTTGTCGCCGTACCGGAGTCTGCCGGGTTAGATGTTTGCGCCTGAGCGGTCATTGGCAGCAAACATAGTCCGCCAAGAACGGCGGAAACTGCGAAGGATTTCACCAAATGGTCAATCCTGAAGCTTCTCGGACAAAGTTCTTTAACATCGGTCATGGTAAAATCTCCTCAAGCCTTCTCTGCGACATTCTTGCCGAACTATTGGCAAGGCGCGCGAACCGTTTCTTTCGGTTGTCTAGATGTCGCTTGTTCAGAAGCGCAAGGGTTTTATCTCCAGTTCACCATTGAGTAAAACATTATTCTCGTTTACCACTGCAGGTTTGCCGAAGCAACTGCGCCCAACTCACAGATGTCAAAACCGCTCGAAAAATTCTTTCATGTCCACGGGCCTTTGGGGAACGCGCTATCCGGCTATATGCCCAGGCAACAGCAGGTTGAAGCAGCCGCTGCTGTAAATCAAGCGTTCGAACGACCGGGAACAGTCGCCATCGTAGAGGCAGGGACCGGAGTCGGCAAGACCTTGGCCTACCTGGTTCCCACACTCTTGAACGCGAGTAAGGAAAAGAAAGTTGTCATTTCCACCCATACCCTGGCGCTGCAGGCACAATTGTGGGAAAAGGACATTCCGCTCGCATTGTCCCTGCAAACAAAAAAACAGCGCGCTGCGTTGCTGAAAGGACGCGGCAACTACCTCTGTATCCAGGACATGAATTCCGCTCGCACAGACCTTTGGACCGCCGGAGATCCCGCCTTCGCAGAAATCCTCGAATGGTCGGGAGAAACGGAAACCGGAGATCTGGCGGAACTTCCCTTCAACTTCCCAGAGTGGTCGGAAATCAGCGCCAATCCCGATACTTGCCGAGGCGCCGAATGTAGATATTTTGAGGACTGTTTTTACTATAAGGCGAAGCGTCAGGCGGAGGATGCCGCCGTCGTTCTAGTCAACCATGCCCTCTACTTCAGCGACCTGGCGCTTCGTCACACCGACGCAGATGCGGGTCTGCTCCCGGAGCACTCGTTCGTTGTATTCGACGAAGCGCACCATCTAGAGAATGCAGCCTCGCGTGCGTTTGGCATATCAATCACTTCTTCGCGCGTCGGCGCTCTGATCAAGCGATTGAAGAGGCTTGGGACGCGTTTAGAGCTAGACGACGATCGACTTCGCACGCTCGAAAGAGAAACCGGCGAACTTTTCGAGGCGTTTTGTGATTCGGGTCGCTCCGAGTTCGAAGTTACCGAGGTCATGCCCGACCTCACGTGGGCGCAAAGTAAGACGTCAGTCATAGCTTCCGTGCTGGAGAACCTGTCAACCGCTCTCGGCAAGATTGATACTACCGAAGACCGGCAGCTGCGTGAAAGAATTGAAGGCCTGGTACGACAGACGACCCGGTTGAGCGATGAGCTCTCAGCTCTTTTCAATCACGTTGACCGTAACTACGTCCGGTGGGGAACGTTTATGCTGCTGCGAGACCGCTCGCCGTTCGTCACACTCAACTGGACTCCAATCTCAGTATCGTCGCAGCTTAACGACGCACTATGGGTAACGAAGGAAATAAGCGCGGCGTTGATCTCGGCGACGCTGTCGACCAATGACGGTTTTGTCTTTTTAAAGGAGAGATTGGGATTGACCGGTGTGTCCGGGGACGAAGAAACCGCCGGCCTTAGGTCGAAGACTGCGGAAACCGACTGTATCGAGCTAATAGCAGATTCGCCGTTCGATTACGCAAAGAACTGCCGACTTTACATCCCAGACGGATTGCGTGACCCAAACGACTCGATGGACTATACGACACAAATCGTCTCTGAAATACAGGATCTGGTGTATGCATCGAACGGCGGAGCGTTCCTCCTATTTACATCCCACCGTATGCTGCAGCAGGTCTATTCTTTGATCCTTGAAGCACGAATGCCTTATCCACTTTTCAGACAGGGCGAAATGCCCGCTAGCCGCCTACTAACCGAGTTCCGCAACAGCAGTAACGGTGTCCTCTTTGGAACACAGTCGTTCTGGGAAGGAGTCGATGTGCCTGGCGACTCGCTGCGCCTGGTGGTGGTCGACAAGCTTCCGTTCGGGTCGCCTGACAGCCCAATGCATAAGGCTCGAGTGAATGCGATTACCAGGGCCGGCGGCGATTGGTTCAACGATCTTGTGCTCCCGCAAGCCCAGCTCAAACTTAAACAGGGATTCGGCCGGCTGATCCGAAACTCCACCGATCGCGGCGTCGTCGCCATTCTCGACAACCGACTGATTTCCAAGAGTTACGGTCGGAAGTTTCTTATGTACCTGCCGAGAGCTGGAAGAGTTTCCGATATTGAAGCCGTGAGAAGGTTTTATCTAACCGATAGTCGGACAGGTTAGACGTAAATCGAAGCGAGCTAGGCCGGTTACTGAACAATAACTTCGATTGTTCGTCAACTATATAAGTTGCAGTCGACGGTGGAATGTACGATTCAGGTTATCCGTAGGATGCGAAAGTCGAGATTTTATCCAAATGACGAATTTTAAGAAGCAATCATTACTGATCGGAGCAGTGTTATGCCTGAGCTTTCTAGCTTGGGGCGTACCGGCCGCGCAGGCTCAGTCAGGGCCAGGCGGAAAAGTGGCTCGTGCACTCAACCTAACTGACGACCAGAAGGCCCAACTGAAACCGCTTCTCAGCAATGCACGGCAGCAACTTCTGTCTATCCGCAACGACTCTACATTGACATTGGACCAAAAACGACAGAAGGTTCAAGTATTGCGGGCGCAGTTTCGTACTGAGCTCGATCAGATACTGTCGCCTGCACAACAGCAGGAACTTACGGCGCTTCGGGCAAAGTTTCGGCAGCAGCGGATGGCGCAGCAACAGCTAAATCAACAGCCGCAGGCTCAGTAAAACGCACCATTGCATACTCCAAACTCCTCAAGAGGCCCAACGATATGGTGGGCCTTTTTTCTCGCCTGGGACGCTTCAGTGTGTTAACGGTGGTTCATTTCTCGGTGCAAGGGTATAAGAGGCTTTGTGTCCACGTTCGACTAGGTTGATAGATTGAACGTTAGAAGCCGAGTAACATGACTAGACCTGCCGGAACTGACGATCGATGCACTGTAATTGAATCGATCTCCGTAGCCAACCCGCCCTTTTCGGTATCACAAGCAGAAGCCGCCGAATTTATGATGCGTACCGAGGGATTATCTTCTTCTTTGCGCAAACGAATTCCGCAGGTATATGAGAAAAGCGGTATCTGCCGACGCTATTCATGCCTTGAAGATTACACGCGGCAGCCGAGTGAGTTCGAATTTTATCCGCAATCGGCAACCCTCAGGCCTACACCCACTACCGCAGCCCGGAACGCGATTTATCAACGCGAATCGGTCAAACTCGCAGTTCAAAGCGCGTTGCAGAGCCTGCAGGACAGCGGCACGTCGCCAAGCGAAGTAAGTCACGTCGTCGTTGTAACTTGCACTGGTTTTTTTGCACCGGGTATCGACATCCTTTTGATAAAACACATTGGTTTGTCCGCGTCCGTCAAGCGGACTGTGATCGGCTTCATGGGATGTTGCGCAGCATTTAACGGTCTGCAGACGGCGAATAACATTTGCAGCACGGACAGCGATGCAGTTGTGCTGCTTGTTTGTATCGAGCTTTGCACGCTCCACTTCCAGATAGAAAATTCTCTTGAAAGCGTTGTTGTGAACGCTTTATTCTCCGACGGAGCTGCATCGTGCATCATTCGAAGTCGTCCGCGGCAGGAGACATTGGGAAAGCTGGTTTATAGAGATGGAGCTACGGTTCTAAACGACGAATCACTGGACGCCATGTCTTGGGCAATTGGCGATACAGGCTTCGAAATGGGATTGTCTCCACGGGTTCCGGAACTGATCTCAGACGGCTTACCGTCATTTGTGGAGTCGATACTGAACGACAATTGTGTTCGGAGAGACGAGGTCACCTTCTGGGCGGTCCATCCCGGCGGCAGACAGGTTCTCGATCGGACAGCAACGTCACTCGGCCTATCGGAAACTGAAATGCTCCCATCCTACTCGGTACTGAGGGATTACGGAAATATGAGCTCTCCGACGATCTTGTTCATTCTGAACAGGATTATGGAACTAAGGGAGACCGATGGTTATGGTCTAGGAGTTGCGCTCGCTTTCGGTCCAGGGCTTACAATGGAAGGATGCCTACTGGAACTTTCAGACGCGGCGCCGCTCGTGCCGCGCGTTCCGGCAATCAGCATCTGACCTACGCCCGGAGCCCATCTCAGCAGGGCAAGCGCTGCGTCGGCCCCCTTCGGGGAAAGAGCGATATTCTGCAAAATACGTCCGAGTGCAAGACGAGTATTGAACTCACGGTTCCAGCACGTTCGGTACTTCTCGATCAGATCGAGTTCAGAAATTTTATTGTCGAGATACTGCAAATACAATTCGGCCGTCATTTCCCCTGTTCTGAGAGCCATTCCCATTCCGTCACCGCAAAACGGCGCTATCATCTGCGCCGAGTCGCCGGCCAGAAAGACATCCTTCACCACTGTCTCTTTGCGGCGCAGCGATACTCCGCCGATCGCGCAAAACGTTCCTTCTATTGGCATGAGGGAAGACAATCGAGCATACAACGCGGCGTTGCCGGGCATAACTTGGTCGATAATAGCCGTGTGGCTCCCGCCGAACTCGGTAAGCAGTGAGCGTCGAGCCAGCCAGCACACATTGACCGTCCCATTTTCTACTTTATTGATGCCACAATATCCGCGATCGAACGCATGCACTTCAACGACGCCATCCGGTCCTGGCCCCTTGAAATGCTGCTTGAAGCCAACATATTCCTCCGAATCATCTGAACGTCGTTGCGTAATAGCATCACTAAGAGCGGAACGTTTGCCATAAGCTCCGATTACGGTCCGCCCTCTAAACTCTTGGACTGCGGTTGTCACGACAAAACCCTCGAGGAGCGATCCAGTGACATTCAGCACGTTTGTTTGAGTACGGCCTTCAACCCCCGCCTGCAGTGATCGATTAAAGAGAATCTGGTCGAACGAATATCTACTTATGCCGTACGCGATACCAGGAAGCTTTCCTCGCCACTGCCGGCCAGAGGACGCCGTAACAAGTACTTCGGAGATCGGACAAGCTCCCGCTTGCTGCGTCGGCGCCAGCGCTCCAAGTCTCTCAAGAATGTCCGCGGCTTCAACACTGAGAAACTCGCCGCATATCTTATGGGAAGGGTAATTGCCCTTCTCCAACAGCAGAACTTTCTTCCCATTTAATGCCAAACTAATGGCGCTGCTGCATCCAGCGATTCCACCACCGACGACGATTACATCGAACATATTAATAATCTACAGTCGAAAGCAGCCAGCGAAACGCCCAGCGCCAGGAGAGACTGAAGCGGCGCAGTCCGGCGGCGGATGCGATCCTGAGCAGCTCATCTTTCATGAAGGCTCGACGAACCGAAAGCGGCGCATCGTGTCGGACCATAGCACAGGCATTAAAGAGCCTGGTTAGAAAAATAATCGCAAGGAAAGCCGCAGGATGACGATGGAGGTCGTTGAGAATTATGCCTCGACTGGCAACGCGGTCCATTTCAGAAATCAGGCGCACCACCTGGTCTGCGTTGTAATGATGCGTAAAAAGCGCAGCGTGTACGATATCAAAGTTGTTATCCGCGAATGGCAGGTCGAACGCATCGCAGCACTGAAACGTGATGCACGACGAGAGACTAGCGGAGACCCGACTTGACAACTGCTTCGCGGCCCAGTCAACTGTCGCTGGATTGTAGTCGATTCCGACTACATGAACTTCGAAGCCGGGACGTCTGTTGTGGGCCCAGGTAATCACTTCTTCGGCAAAATCCCCCCCTCCGCATCCAATGTCAAGAATCGACAGCGGGTCGGAGGTTGAGTGGTCGTCCAGCAGAGGTGCAATGGCAGCAAAACTCGTGGAGTAGCCGCCGAGAAAGCGATTGATCACCCGCAGTTCTTCGAGCGCATCTGTCAGCCGACTGTCCTGGATGGAAAGTTCGTCCATCCATTCGGGTTCCATCGACCTCTTGATCAGATTTATGTCCTTATCAGTCCAACCTAGTCCGCATTAAAATACGCCGTTTTGTGGATAAGTGCACGAACATCGTCTGGGCATAATCTCAGTGAAGAGATCCTTCCTGAGTTTACCTTCAAATTTGATTAAGGCAGCGCCGCCAGGGATCACCGCCGATTTCGAAAAGGTCAGGGAGGGGCCTCTTCACATCTGGTATAATAATCACCTCATTAGAACCAATGTGAACGTTCCAAGAGCGCAGCCGTTCTGTTCATCAGCGTCACATCTATTTGCATATCGCGGAGACTACTTTGACAACTATCGACCTTCCACCCGATTTGACCGCTGGCGAGCACGAACGAACTGCTCCCCTGCTGTTAAGCACTGACGAGAGACACAGGCTTTTAGAGCGAGCGTTCATCGGCCTCTATCGCTGGTATGTTTCCAGATCGCAGGTCAAACGAAACTGGAATGCTGACTCTTTCGTAAATTGGCGCGAAATGCGCACGGATCACTCGGAAGACGTCGCGATTTTGATTGAAGGCTTCTTTGCGGTAGAACAGTACGCCCCGGATTATACGTCGGAAATTCTCCGTCTCGTTCGCCGAAGCCATGGTAGGTCTCACTTCCAAATGCGGTGGGGAGCCGAAGAGGAACGTCATGCCAATACATGGGAGAACGCGCTGCTCTTTTCCACGGCGCGGTCTCCGCAGTATATCGATGATTATAAAAAGGAGCTTCGCAACAATATCTGGACATTACCGTGGGAAGATCCACTGCATATGATGATCTACACGGTTTTTCAGGAGCGGGCGACACAGGTCAACTACCTGAACTTTGCTCAACTTTCTCGGGGACTGGCAGCCAAACCTGGGTACGAAGGTGAAGCTGATCCAATCCTGGAGCGCGCTTGCACCATTCTCGCGACCGACGAGGCCGCACATTACTATTTCTTCCTGGAGGGCGCAAGACTATACCTCTACTACTTCCCAGAGGAAACGCTGGACGCAATATTGGACGTCGTTACCCATTTTGCGATGCCGGCGCAGAACATCATTCCGAACTGGCCCGTCATCGCAGAGATCATTTACAAAACGGGCGTTTACGGCCCAAGGGAGTTCCAACGAAACGTCATCGTTCCAGTAATGAAGAACTTGACTGTGGAAGGTAAAAAAGCTCTTGAAGCCGGTTTGAAACGATCCCGTGAGATTCCAAATCGGGACGGAGTTCTGCGCACATCCGCCTTCTGGGATACGTTCGACGCGAGGGCTGCCGAAGGCAATGTCGTCAATATCTTCGAAAAAATTCACGAATATGAAGTGCTAATCGGGCGTGATGCAATCGATCCGACGCTGTACGTTCCAAACCCCGATTGGCCCGAGAAAAGTTCGACGTTTCAAGTTGTCTGAATGCCTCTCGATGCTGCATCTTTCATAGAAAAAGTTTTAAAAAGTTGCGCACGTTACATCTTTTACCTTTAGATGCAGGGTAAACTTGCCGATTATTCGAAGCGTAGGTCGTATATTGATCATTGAGGATCTTGACTTGCAACTGCAGTGTTCTAGAGCAACTCTATGATTGATACAAATAATTATAAGCTAAGCGACTTTCCTCCATCCAGCATCGACTTGTCTGCTGTCGATCTATCTACAAGCGCCGACGATGCAACCGTAGATCTTGATTGCGGCGAAACGGAGCTCGAGTTCCAAATTGCCGAAAGACAGCGTGCTGTCGCGCGCTACAAAAGCATATTTGAAAACTCGATCGTCGGTATCTTCCAGTCTTCGGCAGACTGTCAATACTACGCGGTAAACCCCGCTCTTGCCCGCATTTATGGCTACCCCTCCGCTGACGCCCTTAAAACCTCCCTCGTTGACATCGCCCAACAGCTCTATGTTCAGCCTGGCCGTAGAGACGAGTTTATACAGATCCTTGAACAAAAGGATATCGTTACCGACTTCGAATCGCAGGTCTACCGGCGCGACGGAAGCGTCATCTGGATCACCGAACACACTCGAGCCGTACGCGATGACAAGGGCCGCCTCCTCTACTACGAGGGCATGGTAGATGACATCACAACTCGGAAAATGCTGGAGGAAGACAGGGAACGCTTACTGCGTCAGACGGAAGTACTGCTGGCCGAAGCAATTTCTAGGGCCGATGTCTGCCCTTTGACTGGTCTCCTTAACCACAGAGCATTCCACAAACGATTAGAACAGGAAGCCGACCGAACTCAGCGCGGCGAAGGCTCTCTTTCAGTCGCTCTGATGGACCTGGATAATTTCAAGTTCTTTAACGATGCTTACGGTCACATCGCGGGGGACGAAGTTCTAAAACAGGTGTCGCAAGCGTTACAGTCATGCTGCCGCAATTACGATGTTCTCGCTCGGTTCGGGGGAGATGAATTTGCGATGTTGCTCCCCGGCATGGATGTGGAAAAAGCCCAACGTATGGTACTACGTTTGCGTCGCGCTGTCGAGAGAGTTGGCTTTACGCCTCCTGGTCACAGCGGCCAAATACCGCTGAGCCTTTCTGTCGGAATGGCAGTCTTTCCAGTGGAAGCCGCCACCCGAATGGAAGCGCTGCAGCTAGCAGACGAAAGACTTTTGCGGGCTAAAACAGGTGCGGGAGACGACGGCGAAGTGGAGCGGTTGCGTGCATCTATCAGCACACAGTTCGAGGGCTTCAGTATGCTGGACGCGCTGGTGACTGCTGTGGACAACAAAGACCGATATACCCGGCGCCATTCGGAAGACGTAATGACAAACAGCCGTATGATCGCGATCGAGTTAGGGTTCGACGCGGACGCGTTGCGTACACTTGCCGTTTCCGCTCTACTCCACGATGTCGGAAAAATCGGCGTTCCAGATTATGTCCTGAGAAAGCCAGGTAGACTTACTGATGACGAATTTGCGGCAATCATGCAGCATCCGATGATGGGGAGTATTCTGGTAGGATCGGTCCCTGGATTTGAGGATACGCTCGACGGTGTAAGACACCACCATGAGCGTTGGGATGGCAAGGGTTACCCCGGCAAGTTAAAGGGTTTAGAGACTCCGCTAATGGCGCGCATCCTGGCCGTCGCCGCNNAGCGCAATGACGACCGACCGACCGTACCGCAAGGGCATGGCTGTCGAAACTGCCGTATCGATATTGACTTCCGGATCGGGAACGCAGTGGGACCCAACGTGCGTTCGTGCATTCGTCTCTGCGCTTCGGACCAGGGCCGAGCAGGTCCTGTCCTAATCCAGGAAATATCTGCTCGGCTTAGCCAAGAATGGTCCATATCCCTTCCATATTGTCGACACCCCTCTGCATTCACTTCTAGTCGGCTGCTTAGGCAGCGCCTCTCAACGACGCCTGAGACCGGACTGGTGACCTTATTTCCCTACCCGAATTTGTATCCGAATTGATAATGTTGTACAATTGGTTCGGCGAAGATGCGAGTGATGCAGTCTGTTCTGCGAAAAAATTGATTTCAGAGGAGCATCGACAGGAAGAATGAAGCCTACTATTTTCTCTTTGTTTTCTTTGGCTGCTGCAGCAGCTGTAAGCTCAATCGCATTGCCTTCGGTTGCGCACGCCGCGTCCGATCCAACTAACGATTTGTCTGCCATCTATTCCAAAACCGACAGTGCGGCCGACCGCAAGGATGTAGACGGGTGCCTTGCCTACCATTCGCAGAACTTTATGGAACTTGACTCGCTAGGTAAAGTCGAGACCACCGATCAGGAGCGTGCACGACTGCAGTCTCTCTTTGACTCCGTCGGAGAAATGGACGTCTCTACACGGATTGACAAATGCGATTACGCCGACAAGACAGCCACAGTGCTCATTACTCAGCATATTAAGATGACTGTCACATCGCCGGACTCCGGTAAGTTGATCCCGGTATCGGGCGACATTCAGGCCCGAGAGCTTTGGACTAAAGACTCTTCAGGCTGGAAGATGGATGTAGCGCAGACCCTCACCACAGCGCAGCTTACACCTGACGAGTAACGAACTTCTTAACTTGATGACTGAACAAAGGCGCTATCACTATTTAGTGATAGCGCCCTTTTTTGCAGGAACTGATCAGCGAAACGCTCTTGGCCCATAGAAGCTGGAGCATGCTACCTTGTCAATGTCAATCGCTTGTGCCTACTTGATCACAGTGTGTGTCAATGGCCCCCCAAAAAAATAATAATAGGTCGCAAAAAAACGCCGCCACGTTTCGTGGCGGCGCCGTTTGCTCGGAGAGATGATCTGTCTTAGTTCTGATCTCTGAGGAACATCTCGGTTACCCAGAAGGCTCCGGTGGACGGATCTCGGTAGAAACCGATACCAACCTTGGTAAAACGCGGCTGCATGATGTTCGCTCGGTGCTCTGGAGAGTGCATAAAGGCGCTGTTGGCTTCCACAGAACTCATGTCCGACGAGTCAGTTGCAGAGCGGAAATAGATGTTCTCGCCAAGGAAAGCGTAGTCCGGTCGTGTTCCCAGAGCGGCGAGATAGCGATCCATCGGCGATACCGGCCCAGGGCCTGGAGCGATATGATCGAAGTAGTTGCGCTGCGCCATGTCTTCGGAGTGTTGCCGTGCTACTTCGGTGAGAAGGGCATCGGGCTGCAGTTCGCTCAGGCCTTCGGCGGCGCGCTCAGCGTTCGTCTNNGGAGCTTGTCGGGAGAAAATATCTGACGAGAAGCCTCGGACTGCAGAACTTGCTGCAGGATTGATCGTTCTGGCTGCAATCACAATGGAAGGAACGACCGGAGCAGTCGGTGCAACAACTGCAGGCTGGATGGAACCTAATCCCATCACGAGAATGCGTCCGATTGTCAAAATAGCTGTCGATATCATTTTTTCTCTCCGAGAAGCATCGTGTAGCTTTTCAATCTTTTTGATCCACCGGGAAGGTGGTACACGATAATCTTCGGCTAGATAAACTGTTCGATGGAGGCATTGAGACATAAACCGGCATATGTGCAAGGTGGCTTCCTCAACGATGCAAATAAGCACGAAACAGCGACTGGAATACTAATAAAGTAGTCATACCAGGGTCTGATATTGACAAGATGCCGGTCGAGTTGACAGGGTTAATTCAGCATGCGCTGAATATCAGAACGAGCGAGACAGCGCCGTCAGCATTTCGTCAATGGCGTTCAAACTCCACTCCGTTTGCCGTTCGGTGAGGACGAACGGCGGGACTATCTCCAGTACCTCGCCGCTCTCGCCGGCGGGAAGAAGGATTATCCCCTTTGACAGTCCACTTAAGACCATCGACCATACGAATTCCGGTCGATCGAACTCCAGCGCTAGCATCATTCCACGGCCTCTAGGTACTTTTACTAGGTTTGTATAGGCAGCAGCCAATGAATTGAGGGATTCGAGGAAGCGAGAGCCCATGATATGCGAGCGTTCGACGAGCTGTTCTTCCTGTAAAACTCTAATTGTCGCGAGGGCGGCAGCGCAAGAAAGCGGATGACCTAAAAATGTATACGTATGCCGTGCCTCGCCAGAAGAGCGCTGCCATGCTTCTTCCATCAAAGCAGAGCTGCCTAGACAGGCAGACAAGGGCATTCCGCCGCCCATGCCCTTACCAATGCAGATCAAGTCTGGAACGACACTTTCATGAATGCAGGCAAACCAGTCGCCTGTTCTGCCCCACCCGGTAAAGATTTCATCGAGTATCAGCAGGACATTAAGCTCAGAGCACTTGTCGCGAAGGCTCCTCAACCAGCCCACTGGAGGAAGTATAACTCCCGCACGTCCTTGGATAGGTTCGACGATTACTGCACCGATGGGTATTGTCGAACTCGTAACAGCGGATTCTACTTCTTCCATTGCGGCTCCGAACGGAACATGGCTCGCAAATTTGCCGCGTTGGTCCTGGAAAGGCCCCCGGAAAAAATTACGTTCAGTAGGTTCAAGCGCGCCGTAGCTCAGGCCGTGGTAGGCTCCGTTGAAGGCTAGTACGCCGGCCCTGCCAGTCGCCAGGTACGCAGTCTTCAACGCTGCTTCCACTGCATCCGAGCCATTGAGACCAAGGATAATACGTGGATCAGGAATAGGTGAAAACTCAGCAATCTTTTCGAGTAGCTCAACCTTGACAGTGGAAGGGTGGACATCACCCATTCCATGAATAAGCCGCCCACTTTGATAAGCGATCGCTTCGACAACCTTGGGATGGCAATGGCCGACGCCGAGGACCCCAAACGACGATGTTAGATCGAGGAACGTGTTACCGTCTGCATCTTCAACAATGCTGCCGCGTCCACGTGTCCAAAAAACCGGATAAGCGTTTGAGAGGAATGTGGTGGCATGCGATTCCGACTTTTGCAGTCTCCGCGCCCATTCGAGCGAAGC
>PLAD01000018.1 GCA_003134215.1 Armatimonadota bacterium | reverse complement strand
TGGTTCCAGTCGCTCACTACCAAGTCTTGTTCAGAGTCGGTGAGTGAGGGAAGGTCTTCGACTATGGCACGGGGTAAAGCCGTGCAGGCTGCAACTGCATCCTGCAGCAACGATAGCAGTGTCCTTGACTCTGATGGAGCCATAAGACGCGGATTTACTGAGATGTGCACCGAAAGTCCGCCGGTCGGGAGGTCGCCGACATGCAGACTTATCGGACTGGCTTCCTTTGTCTGTACTTCACCGAGAAGCAAGTTGTCGAGTGCAAGACTCTGCTGTTCTGGATCGTTAGGAACATACGACATTGCCGCTTCGAACATCCCCAGCCGTCCGGCGCCGGAAAGGCCGACTGCGCGTGAGAGTGCATCGAGCGGCATCTTTTGGTGACGCAGATCTTCATCGACTTGCTGGCTGTATTTGCGAACGACCTCCTTCAAGCGGGAGTCGAGACGGATGTTTATCCTTACGGGGATAAGCCCTGATAGCATTCCGACGGTGTGCCGGTTCGTTGCATCGCGCCGGTGCAAGGCGAGGCCGGAGACAACATCTGCTTGTCCGTATCGACGCGCCAGAACTGCCATGAAAAGTGCGAAAACTGCTCTTGGAGCGGTTGTGTCGGAAGCACGAGCCATAGTTTCGAAGGATGTGAAGTTGGAGCCTTCCAGGGGCCAGTGCGCCGGTTCGATTTCCCGGGCCGATTCGCTCGAATTGAGACTGAGATCGGCGATCAACGGGGGCGGCATCGGTTCACAGCGTGAAACCCAATAGGCCAGGTCCTTCTGATAGCGCGATGAGTCTAGATAAATTTGATCTGCGTCGATTACCTTGATAAACGATGAGGGCGGTGAAAGCTCGTGAGAAGTTTCTCCTGTTAGCGCATTGTAGGCTTCGGCCCAGTAGTAAATTACCAGCGAGGCCGATATCGAGTCGGCAATGAGATGATGAATGCGCAGGAGGAAGTACCAGACGTTCGATCCGCCTGAAATGAGCTCAACCTCGAACAGCGGATGGTTACCAAGCAGTAAAGGAGTGGCAAATACGTCCTCGATGTGCCTGTGAAAGGCCGACTCAGGGTCGGCTTCACCGGACAGGTCAATCACACGCAGCGGAGGCTCTACCGACAGGTCCAGCCACTGCTTCGGCTCTTCGTCATCGATGCGCAGACGTAGTGCGTCGTGACGTGCCAACACCAGGCTCAGAGCCTGCCTTACCAATTCAGGATCGATTTCGCCGGTAAAGCGCGCCCAACGTCCTAGCTGGTAGTCGGATGTTCCCGCTAACTTTGCGTCGAACCAGATCGCCTGCTGCGCTGAGGTGAGATCGAGCCATTTTCGCTCAAGAGCTGCTGTTAACATAAACTACTGTTCTAAGATGCAGTTTCCTCGCCAAGACCGATGATCTTGAGGACAAGTTCCGCGATTGCAGAGAGATTGCCTGCGCTCAGCATCTGCATAACCGAGATTGGCTGGCCCAGGTCACGTTCAATCGCTGACGCCAGTTCGACTGCCATAAGCGAATCCAATCCCATATCAGCCAGAGGCTTTTCAACCTCAACCTGGTCTGCGCCTCCGCCGAGAACTCTTCCAGCGTGTTCGCGTAGACGACTGAGCACCATCTGACGTCTCTCGTCCTCCGGCGTCGAGCGCACTGCATCGGCGAACGAACTTTCTCCCTGTTGAATGAGCTCTGAACCCTTGGGCACGATCGATAGAAAACGTGGAATCCGCGCTCCGGCCATCGCTTGCCCGAGCTTGTGAAGGTTGAACCTGGCGACGCAAACGCGAGTCGATCCGACCGCGCTCAGTCTTCCCAGCTCAGGAAGGGCCTCACTAACCGGTGTGGCGTCCAGACCCGATCGGTTCTTTAACATTTCGGCGACATTCGTATTTCGGGTTAAGAAGCCCGCGTCTTTAATTGCGCCCCAGCCAATCGCGAAACCGGGAAGACCGATACTTCGACGATATTGCGCGAGCGACTCAAGATACATGTTTGAGGCGACATAGGCTCCCTGGCCGGGATTTCCGATGACGACGCTTGATGAAGAGTATAGCACGAACAGGTCAAGCTGATCGTGCAGCGTCGCCTTGTGAAGGTTCCAAGCACCAAGCGCTTTTGGAGTCAAAACGCGATCAAAAAGCTCAGGTGTCAGGTTCATCAACAACGAGTCTTCGATCAATGCCGCCGAGTGAATCACGCCTCGAAGCGGCGCCATCTCTCGTCTGATTGTCGTCAGAACTTCCCCCAATGCTTCGGCGTCGGAAATATCCGCCGCGAAGGCCCGAACGACTGCTCCAGACCGCTCCATTTCGGCGATCCCGGAGATTGCTTCGTCCGTAGCTGCACCGCGACGGCTTACCAGTGCAACAGAAGTTGCTCCTTCCGCTATAAGCCACTTGGCAGTAGATAGGCCAAAGCCTCCTAATCCTCCAGTCACGAGATAGGTAGCTTCGGGGCGGATCGGCGGACGGGCATCTACTACAGGCAGCGTCCAGGCAGGTTCATCCTGCATTGTAACCACCAACTTGCCGATATGCTTCGACTGCTGCATCGATCGGAACGCTTCGGATGCACGGGAGATTGGCACGGCCTGGAAGGGCAGTGGACGAAGTTCGCCGGTCTTGAAGAGTTCGATCACGGAATTGAAGCTGGCCCGCGCCAGATCCGGCCGCTCGATCAGCAGAGTGTCGGCATCGATACCGAAGTAACTCAGATTGTTGCGGAACGGGCGAAGTCCGATTTTGCTGTTGGCATAGAGGTCGCGTTTGCCGATCTCCAGGAACCGTCCAAATGGGCGCAGCACCTGCAGGCTCTTGGTGATTGCTTCCCCAGCCAGCGAGTTCAGCACGACATCCACGCCCACCCCATCGGTATGTCGCATCACTTCATCGGCAAATTCCAGCGAGCGGGAATTCA
>PLAD01000286.1 GCA_003134215.1 Armatimonadota bacterium | reverse complement strand
CATTCCCGCCTTCCCATGTATCGGGACCCTCAATACGGAATGACGAAGCTTTTCCAGTGGAGTAGCTTCGATTTCTTCCTGCGTCAGCTCCGGATTATCGGCAGGAACGGTAATGTTGACGACTTGGTCGGAAAGGATGGTCTTTTCGACCTCAGGCGACGAGCCGAAGGGTATATTTTGGTAGGTGCTGAGCAGTTGCGTGACACCTACTCCGGCCCATTCATGCGTCGCGCCGTAGAACTTACCATCCGGCGATGTCATGAAGACATAAGCATGGTCTGCATGCATCTCTCTCGCAAGTCCCTCTACAGCTTTGTTCACGCTCGCATCGACATCTTTGGCCTCGCAAGCGGCGAATTCGGCAACGATGCTGGTGATGAGCAGATCGATTTCGTACCTTCGCTGCAACGAAGAAGCTGCTTCCTTGGCCTCCGATATATCTCGAACAAAGCCTTCGAAACAGGCGACGGAACCGTCCCGGTGACGCACCGCCCGAGCGGAAATAGAAACATCGAACTCAGTGCCGTCTCTTTTGTAGAATCTCAGTTCTTCGGTGACAAATCCGTCGGTCAACAACGTATCCGCGACCAACTTCTGGCGCAGCTCAGGCTCGACATAGATCTGCGGCTTGGACTCCGAGATCACTCGCAAAGCTTCCTGAGACGATGGATAGCCGAGCATTTTCGCGAGCTCATCATTTATTCGATAGAGTCTGCCGTCCAGAGTGCTTTGAAAAATTCCGATGGGCGCTGTCTGGAATAGCCCGCGATAGTTCTGCTCGGACACAACCAGGGCCGACTCGGTTCGTGCTCTCTGCAGGACATTGGCAATTGCTTCGGCTACGACGCGAAGGTGTCCCATGTCGGTTTGTTTCCAGGATCGCCGCGGCTGGGCGGCGCCCAACTTAAGCACCCCCTTGATCTCACAGTCACCGCCGAGGATTGGTAGAAAACAGCTGGACACGCAGTCGAGAAGAACGCTGTCAGAGATCAGAGTCGCCGCTTCCATCGGGTTCAATCCGTCGATATTGAATGCGTGATCGCTCTCCGGCATGCGGCCGGCAAGTTCTTGCAAACATCGATTTTGGAATGCCTCATAGATTGACGATGTTGTCGATCCGCAGAACTCGTGGGTGCAGGAAAACGTCTGCCTATCGTCGGAGATAAGAAAGACGGCGCCATGGTCGAAGTTCATAAACTCAGCGATCAGCTGCAGACCGGCGGCAAGATGCGCATCGATGGCGGAAGACGGACAGGAGGCGAAATCGGCGAGCAGTTTCGTGGTGAGTTCATCGAACGCGCTTGCCTCCTGCAAGGCCTCGAGAGCTCTTTTTTGCTCGGTGACATCCTCTAAATAACCCTCGACGTAGAGCGGTTCACCATTGTCATTTCGCACCACCCGCATACGGCTGAGGGCCGTGAAGACGGTTCCATCAAGACGTTTTTCCTCAATCTCACGGGTGACATAGCCACCTGTGGCCAGGGCGGCTGACAAATGAAGCGCACGCTCCGCAGGATTGACATAAAACTGGTAGGCGATATCGTTAAAGTTCTCAACTGCGTAGTTGGACGACGGCGCGCCGACAATTTCGGCAAGCTTTTCGTTAACTAAAATCACTTTGCCGTCGAGCGTGTTCTGGTAAATGCCAAGCGGCGCGTTATCGAACGCGGAGCGATACTTCCGCTCCGACTCACACAGAGCCGCTTCGTGGTCGTTTTTCTTCTTGAGAAACGTATCGAGTGAGAGCAGCGCCGTCAGTAACACGATCGATGTCGCTGCGGCAACGACTTGATCAAGCAGGGACGGCTGTCGCCCGGACTGCGCGATTTGAGAGACCAGAAGCAGAACGGATAATGTGGCCGCGAGCGCGAAAACAGGCCAGGCCCGAACGCGGGTTACGATACGGAAGGACACCGCTATTGCCAGCAGATCAAGTATGCAGGCGATGATATAGGTCATAGGTTCACGATACGAGCGATGTTCATGACACAGGTTCTTAGGAACCGCCACAAACTTATTCCATATGAAGTTACGAAATCAATGACCGTCTTTTAGTAGGGATAAGGTTCCGAAGCGGCAATGGTGACAGATGGCATCTCTACCACCGCCCTCCGCAGCGCCTGCTCCCACTTCGCATGCATTGCGAGGAGCTCGGGATCATTCTCATCCAACCTTCGACGTCGAGTAACGTTCAGCTCGTCTTTATCATAAACCGCTATGTCGATCGGAGGACCGACTGTCACATTTGACCTGATTGTCGAGTCGAGAGAGAGCAATGCGTATTTAATCGCCTCGTCCAGAGTGCTCTCGTTATACCTGATTCCACGGTCGAGGATCGGTCGGCCGTATTTGGTTTCGCCTGTCTGCAAAAAAGGCGAATCGGGGGTCGCCCGCAATGGATTGCCCTGTGGGTAAAGGAGATAGAGCCCATGCTCTTCACCCTTCACTTGACCGCCGAGAATGCAGTGGACATTGAACCGATATTCGTCCCTTTCGAACGCCGGACGATCAAGGGCTGCTACCGCCCTGATCTGTTCTCCGACGACACGGGCCGCGTCATAGAGAGTCGGCGCAGCTGCAAGGCCGACGCCCTGGTCGAAATCCTTGCGCAAGAGAGTTAGTACGGACTGGCTCAGGGATAGGTTTCCACTGGTCAGGATAACAAAAGCACGCTCGCCCGGTTTGACGAAAAGATGCATTTTTCGACAGGTGTTGACCTGGTCATAGCCTGCATTTGTCCGTGAGTCAGATGCCAATACCAAACCGTCCCTGGTCATAATGGCCACACAATACGTCATCGTCGCAACTGTCTTCCTTCCAAAAGCACAAGCGATTGTACCTCAAGAAGTCAGATCGCGAAAGACTGTCGACTGAAGTCGCGGCTGAGAACCGAGGCGGTGCTCGTCCCAGGGACGACAGAGATTTCTGCCGGAACGGCTCATTTGTCCCCTGGACAATCGCCCGAACGGGCTCTCAGCCGGCAATTCATTCGCCGGGGCCGCCGGAG
>PLAD01000355.1 GCA_003134215.1 Armatimonadota bacterium | reverse complement strand
TCATTCACCGGGGCCCTCGACTCCCAATTATCCTCAGAAAAACATTTTCCGACCCCGCGACACTTTTGCGGTATTCTCAGCATCTATTATGTTGAACGATCGAAGCCGGTTATGGATTTAGCTGTTGACGAGGTTCTAGTGGAGCGTATCGTCGCCGATGGCGACGGGCGGGCACTGGAAACTTTGTTTCGGCGGCATATGGACCGGGTTTACCGCCTCGCCCGCCGGTACTTTAATGCGCGCGAAGATGCCGAGGAGATTGTCTCCGAAAGCTTCCTGCGCTGCTTCAAGGCGCTCGGCGAGGGTCAGTTCCGCGGAGATTCCACCTTCCGGACCTGGCTGGTGCGGATCACGGTCAATGTCTGCCTGGAGCGACTTCGGCAGCCGCGGTTGCCAACTCTGCTTCTTGAGCAGGTCACACACCTGGCCGCTCCCGACGGGGCGTCGTCGGGCGAGCTCGCCGCCGCGCTCAGCGCGATGCCTGATGATCAGCGGCTTGCAATTGTGCTTTGCGATCTCGAAGGCTACGAAGCGAAAGAGGCCGCCGCCATTATCGGCCGGACAGTGACCGCGACCAAGTCGCTGCACTACCGCGGTAGGCGAACATTGCGNNTAACTTGTCCGCGAGCTGCTGGGAAACTATATTGACGAAGATCTCACTATCGCTGCCCGCCGCGAGGTTGATTGTCACTTGGCCGGCTGCAAATCCTGCGCCGCCGATCTCGAAACCCTAAGGGCCGCTGTCCAAAAACTAACCCAAGCCGGCGACTCGGTCGAGGCACCGTCCCCATGGTTTACCGAACGCCTACTCCACCGCCTAGCCCAGGCCAACGATACCCAACTCACATCAGTCGAGCACCCAGCCGAAAACCTTCAGCTAGGCCTATGGTAACACGGAGATTGGAACCAATACCGGGCCCTCGACTGAAGTCGGGGCTGGGAACCCTGCGGATAAACGTCCAGGGGACGAAAGAGACTGATACAGAATCACATCTCATTTGTCCCTGGGACAATTGCCCGAACGGGTTCTTAGCCGGTAATTCATTCGCCGGAGCGGTAATGACGGATCGGCTGGGTGGCATCCGGATGTATAAAACATTTTTTCGAACAACACAAAAATACACAAAAGGAACGAAATTACATGACGACAGCAATAAGACCGGAAACTGGATTGAAAGTTGCGAGCCCGCGTAAGGACCTTTTTGAAGGAGTACAGATTGTCAGCAAAGCTGTGGCAACCCGTACGACTCTGCCGATACTCGGCCATGTGCTGATCTCTCAGGACAGCGACACCGGCCAGGTTCGCCTGACCGCGACCGACCTGGAGCTTTGGATCGAGCACACCCTCCCCCGCGGCCAGGAAGCTTTGGTTCCGATCACCGGCGGCGGTGCGACGACGGCGCCGGCCCGCAACCTTACCGACCTGCTGGCCGCCTTGCCGGAGTCGTCGGTCGAGCTAACCAGCGAAGGCACCGACAACGGCACATTCAGCACCCATGTCCGCTGCAACCGCGCAAACTTCAAACTGCTGGCGCTGAGCCCCGACGAGTTCCCGGTACTGCCTTCGGTTGTTGAGAAAACCCGTTTCGTCATCAACAAAGCCCACCTGCGCGATGCGATCCGTCAGGTTCTCTTCGCGGTCTCGACAGATGAAAGCCGTGTCGTCCTTACGGGTGTCTTGCTTACTTTTAAGGAAGGGGTCCTGCGCCTGGTCGCTACCGACACTCACCGCCTCGCGGTCAAAGAGATCACCACCCTCGAAGGAACCAGCGAGGATGTCTCCGCCGTTATTCCCGCCCGCGCCCTCTCCGAACTGCTCCGCGTCACCGGCAGCCATGACGAAGGAACTGTCTCGCTGGTGCTTTCCGACAACCAGATCCACTTCCGAATCGAAGACGAAAAGTCGGGCAGCGGCACGACGCTGATCAGCCGGCTGATCGAAGGCCAGTTCCCTAACTACGAACGAGTCATCCCGCAGGGCTTCGACCGTAAGATCACCCTCGAGCGCGAGCTCTTCGCCGCCGCTCTCAAGCGCGCCTCGATCTTCGCCCGTGAACAAGGCAGTGCCAACCGTGTCGTCATCCGCAGCAGCGAAGACATCGACGGCACCGACCGCTTGATCATCACCGCCGTCAGCGACACCCTCGGCACCGCCCTCGAAGAAATAGAAATAGCCAGAGAAGGCGCCACCGAACCCGTTGAAATCGCCTTCAACGTCAAATACCTCATCGATGTCCTCAACGCCATCGAATCCGACGGTGTGCATTTGGAACTGACCGCGCCGCTAAGACCGGGAGTTGTGAAGCCGACAGAAGGATCGGATTATTTCTGTGTATTGATGCCTATGCAGGTGGTGTAGACAGTTTGATTATTGACCGGTCAAAGGAGGCAACAGATATATGCGACAGTTTTACGATCTATGTCCTGAAACAGCTATTAGAGAGACTCGCACAATAATTACGTTTAAACAGTCTCTTTTGCCCGACGATGAATATGGATTCGTAGACTTCTATTGTGACGAGCCGGATTGCGACTGTCGCCGTTCGACTATCCAAGTCAGAGCTAAGAACCAAGGATTGGTCGCAACCTTAAGCTACGGATGGGAAAGTCTGGAGTTCTACGAGAAATGGTACCGCGCTCCGTCGGAAGAGATTACAGGAGTAACGCTTGCTCCGACGATGCCTCAAAGTAAGTACGCGGACAAGCTGCTTGAGCTTTTCAAGGAGACGTTGTTGAACGATCCCGAGTATGCCAGCCGATTCCCGCGCCATTACCGGCAGTTTAAGGCAGCCATCACGGCGAAAAGTCGCGCAACCAAGCCACGCTCTCGTCGTCGCACAATTTCACGCTGATCGCAGCCGGAATGAGAATTATTTGGCGGAAGTTGCCGGGATTCGCTGCAGCGTTTGAGTGCGAGGCGAGGACACCTATGCATCGAGCGGACAGCCCCTCAGCCCGTAGCGCGGCCGTCCCTGGCGGCTAGGTTTATAGCCAAGAAGTGAGTTTATCGCCAGAAGGGAACCGTTCTTTAGAGTTAATGGCAAAAGAAAATCAAACGGACTTGTACCAACTTTCGATACGCTGATGGTGCCAACGCTTAAAGCTCTCCAAAAGCTCGGCGGCTCCGGTTCCATCTCGGAAATTTACGATACTGTTCTCGAATTGCTCGAACTTCCTGTCGAGGTTGTCGAAGTCCCGCACCTATCCACAGGAACGACCGAAGTCGAATATCGCTTGGCATGGAGCAGGACATATCTCAAGAAGTTCGGATTACTTACAAATTCCGCCCGCGGAATCTGGGCCCTGGCATCTCCGGACATTCAGCCAGACAAGATAAATCCGGCAGAGGTAGTGAGAGCCGTACGGGACGAACGGCCAAAAGACCAGCCCACGCTCACCGAGACGCTGGAACTCGACGATCCTGAAGAAAAGGATTCAAAAACCTGGGAAGCCGAGATGCGTGAGGTGCTTCTTGCTCTTGAACCTGCAGCTTTTGAACGCCTTGCCCAGCGCCTTCTCAGGGAATCCGGCTTTGTCCAAGTTGAAGTAACGGGTAAGTCAGGTGACGGCGGTATTGACGGTGTCGGCATCGCAAAAGTCAACGGTTTCCTGAGCTTTCATGTCCTTTTCCAGTGTAAGCGCTACCAAGGCGCAGTAGCGCCGGGCCAAATAAGAGACTTCCGCGGCGCGATGCAGGGGAGGACCGACAAGGGTTTGTTTATTACGACTGGTACCTTTACTCGCGAAGCCATCAAAGAAGCAACAAGGGACGGCGCGCCGCCAATCGATTTGATGGATGGCGAAGCATTGATCCAGCGATTGAAAGAGCTGGGGCTTGGGGTGAAGATTGAAGTTGTTGAAAAGGTTTCAGTAGATCGCGGGTGGTTTAGTAAGGTTTGACCAGACTTGTTAGCTTCGGCCATAAAGCAACGACGCGGAAAATTGTATCCATATGCACATTCTCGATGTAATCTTCGTCGGTATCGGTCTGTAGGTACA
>PLAD01000133.1 GCA_003134215.1 Armatimonadota bacterium | reverse complement strand
CCATCCGGCGCAACGAATGTCGCGGAGGTATTAGGCAGCATCTCCTGTGGGTACTGATTTCCAACCTCCCCTGGATAACCGCTGTAACCACGGTACCCTGCCGGCGCTTGACGATAGTAGTTGGTAGACCGGTACGGAGCCATGACCTGGAGTCGTCCATATGATGCGCCGACCGGAATACCCGTACTGGAGATCCCGACAGGTACTCCATTGGTCGATAAGCCCACCGGTGTCCCAGTGGTCGATATTCCTACAGGCTGCTGATTTATGATTCCGTACGTCGGATCGGCGTAGACTTGGGAGCTGAAACCAGCCAACGCGGCAGCCAACGCGGCGCAACTAAGAAGTTGATTACGGTCCATCATAGATAGGCTTTTCATTGATTGATGATTCCTTATTCGTTTCGCGGTGTCGATTCGACGGTAAAAGCAGTCGTAGCGTAAACTGGCTGCGTCATATTCTATATATTGACCACTCCTGTTTCAACGCATTCCCCAGTCGGCATTCCTCTATTTGCTGGATCATTATTTGGGTTTTCCAGCAGATTCCCGGTAATTTCCTGCCTTTGCATAGGCAGCAGCAACGCCCTCGCGGAATATTTGCCCGACGCAACAGGATGGCCGTTCTCATTGCGCCGGTTCCATAGAACGGTAATCACAAGGGATTTCCCTGGATCGAGGGTCTTGTGAGCGATGAGCGAGTCAAAGATCTTGTTTTGAGACCATTTCCAGACTACGACGCCGGTACTGTCGCTAACCTGAACGTCATAGAGTTTGGATGACGAGAACTGATATTCAACCGCTTTTTTAGAATGGTTGGTTAAAGTGAAGATTAAATGAACAAGCTCGCTGGTTTTGTACCTGTCGCTGTTTGTGGTAAGAGCTGCCCTTACGGATGGAGTGGATACAAGCTCCGGGGTTACCAACTGCGGAATTCTTTGGTTATCGCATGGTCCGGCGGTGGGTTCAGCGTACGCAACAGAGGACAGAAAAAACAGACAAGCCCAAATCGCATAGAATTTCACTGTTCGCCCCTCGGATGTTTCACATATTGTACGATTTTTCAAACTATCTTACGTCGATGTCTTTATAATTTCTTCCCTCTTTGCCGATTGCCATAACATTTCAAATGCAGACTGATCAAGTTCTTCGAGGGGCTTTGTGGAAGTCGCCTCCATCCAGCGAAAGCGTTTACTAAACCGTCGCACCATAATTCGGAGTGAATCTTCTGCATCTACCTTTGCGAATCGGGCAAGGTTCACCACCGTAAAGAGCAGGTCGCCTAGCTCCGCACTTATATTCGCTGCGTTCCCCACAGACAACGCTTCTCGCAACTCTACGAGCTCTTCGTCAACCTTATCGAATACACCGTCAATCGATTCCCATTCAAAGCCAGCTTTGGCTGCTCTCTTGGATATCTCAAGCGCTTGAGCAAGAGCAGGAAGGTTCCCGGGCACTCCGTCAAGGCGAGACTTTCGGCCCTCGTTGCCTTTCTCGGCACGTTTGATCATTTCCCAGTTCTTCAGAACTTCGTCAGAACCACTAACGTCGAGATCTCCGAACACGTGTGGATGGCGACGGATGAGCTTTTCGGAGATGCTCTTCAATACGTCCTCGATAGTAAATTCGCCGGTTTCACGTGCGAGCTGCGAATGAAAAACCACTTGCAACAACAAGTCGCCGAGTTCTTCGACATATTTATCGACGTTTCCATCGTCAATTGCCTCGAGAACCTCGTAGACCTCTTCTATCGCATATCTCTTCAGCGTCTCAGGAGTTTGTTCGCGATCCCACGGGCAGCCCTTTGTCGGATGCCGAAGCTGCGCCATGATATCAAGAAGCGTGGAAAACTCTTCGGTAGCGTCAGTCACTTTAAGGGCCGGCACAAAAACGGATGTCAAATGGTCGAAGTGATTTTTCGATCTATCAAGGAGATACAGTGATACGTTTGTGACAGATTGACTGCTAGGCACTCCGGCGCTAGTCACAATGGATACAGAATGATCGAACGGGTATTGCTCAAGAAGCGCTAATTTCACCTTGCCGGCAGCTTGCCGATCGTATACCTGATAAATTAACTGCGGCAGGTCGGGCCTAAACTGGCGCGGATAGCTTCGAAAGAGATTGGTCGGATCGGGAAGAGTTAAGGCATCTAGAACGACGAGCCCTGTTGTCTCAGTGCCGACGGCGGAGAGACAGGCATCGATAAACGATGTGCCTGAAAGAAGCTCAATCTCTACGTCCCCGCGGCTTTGCAACAGTAGCTCTACGGTCTTTTCACCGAACAGCGGGTGCCCCGGAACAGCATATGCGGCCAAGTTGTGTTGGCGAACTTGGGCGAGAACTTCCTGGGCGATCGCCGAGTAGACCTCGTCGAACGTTCCTTGGTTATTGTAAACGTCATCGAAAAAACGGTCGAACGTAATCCGTTCGGCAGCCAGTGCGGTGATCACCGGGTGACGTTCGGTGCGAGCAATGATCGGCTTTCCTGCCATTTTCAGCTCTTTCAGACGTCTGACTGCTCCAAGCGTCAAATCCTCCGCACTGCCGGCGCCCAAACCTATGATCGTCAGTTTCATCGCGTTAGTTGTTTGGTGTAGCAGATGCGCCCTGAGAACTGAACAAAGGCGGGTTTTTTAGCTGACGGACGAGCGAGATGTATTGGGGCGGAATGACGTTAATTACCGCCTGCTGTGTAATATCCTGCATTTGCGATTCCATTTTTTGGAAGTTTCCTGCCGCGCTTGCTTTTGCTGTTACGACATTCCATTGGACGATATGCTTAACCTTATCGAACGGCATGACATCTTTCGATTTTCGATCGACGACCATCACAAGCCACCACTGATTTTGGACATTAATCGGAGGAAGTACAGATCCGGCAGGCGCATTTTCTGCTGCCTTCAATACCGCTTTCAGTGGGGTGCTCGTCTGGTCGAGGTCGAGCCATTGTGCGATATCAGCGGCATTGTCGCCGCCTGTGAGCGGCGGCGCGACATTTTCGCTAATGACGCTGTCCAGAGAGCTGCTTTTGGATGCAATCTGGTAGGCCTGTTGCGCCGATGCCTCGTCCGGCAGTACTATTCGCTCAATGTGGATTCGCGCCGGTTCGGTGTATTCGTTGAGGTGAGCACTGTAATACTGAAGTAAATTTTGGTCAGGAACTGCAATCCCCTTGCCGACGATATTATATTGCGCAACATCGGGTTTAATGCTCTCTTCTTTGAACTGCTCTACGCTCATTCCTTGGCCATTCAAAAGATCTTCAAATCCTTTGGTAGATTCGGACTCCTTGACCATTTTGACGTCATCGTATCGGCTCTGCACTTCGTCATCGGTAACGGGAACACCTGAGTCCTTGGCAAGCTGCTGCGCAAGTTCATCGGTGATAAGGTGCTGTAACGCTACCCTACCTGCGGAAACGCCCAAAAGCGGATTTTGTGGAAAGCCTTGCAGCTGTGCTGGAACATACTGTTCCATCTCTTGGTACATTTCATCCCGGTCGATAATGACTCCGTTGACAGTAGCCACTACATTAGAATCCGGGGTATTTGCCGAGTCGTCGGTTTCAGACGATGGCTTACTACATCCGTTCATAGCGATTGCTAGCGGAACAAGCAATAGTAATAATAAAAATTGCGGTCCATGAAAGCAATGCCGAACGCTTTTTAATATGGGCATTAAACCTAACCAAACTCCTTCAGGATAACTGTTCGACGCCGTAGACCTCTACGATATCACTTGGCGGTCAAGTTCCGCAAATCTTTAATCGCCCGGCTTCGGGCGAAGGCTGATGACCATCTCGACCTCAGCCGAACCAAGGCCGGTTTTCCGAGCGATGTCTTCGATTCCGAGTCCATCGTCTGCCATTGCGTAAACGGCTCCGTAGCGGGAATCACCCAACTGAGTCGGCGGCGCCTGCTGCGGCTCCACAGCGGCCGGCTGCACATTGAGTACTGCTTCGGGATCACGGACAGAGGGCTCAGAATGCTTCGCCGCCGCTACCTTCTCAACCGACTTACTTGTCCTGGCTGCGGCCGGCGGTTTCGTTGGGGTTGCTGCCGCCAGTGCGGTCACATCGGCAATCCTCTGTTCGATCAACGCGACTTTCCGGTCCAACTCATCGAGCAGCTGATCGACGGAAGCTTTTAGCTGTTGAATCTTCTCAAGCGTGGGCGTTTGCTGTGTCGTTGCGATACTGATGAGATCGCGGCGCGCACTCCACCATGCTAGGGCCATTCCGGCCAGCAGCAGCAGCTGTAATACTATAGAAACTGTATCCATGCGTAATGTACGAACTTTTTTGGAATCAGTCGGTTTTTGCGATACGGGAATTCTTGTTCGGTATTAGTACGCGAACAATCCCGGCGCTTCCTAGAACTCGACCAAATGCAATGGAGAAAACGGCCCGATCGTCAGATTGTACCATGTTTGCTCCTAGGGGACGAAGAAAGACATTAAGACAGCCCGAGCCTTTGTCAAGCTCAATTCGCCCTGCGCTGAGGATTGGTACGCGATTGAAATAGCCAAGTATTTCGACATCGGCGTCTTTCGCTCCCCCTGCAGCGGCCAGCAGCGATACCGCCGTTTTAAGGGCAGCCGGCCCCACACTACATCGGGGCCCGCTTAGCTGCTCCGAACTTCGAACCAGGGGTACCCGGGTTTGCAGATCCGCAGTCACGCGGCGGGCATCGACATGGTTGCAGATTAGGTGGATGACGTAGAGGCGTAAAGTGCTTCCCCACGACTCAGGCTCGAGCCTGCGAACGTCAGGCGAAAAGTCCATTAATCCGCAATTCGATACTACCCCGCACATTGTCAGAGCAGCGCAAGTAGAAGCCACACCTGCAGGATCAGTCAAACGAACATCCACGGACCTCTGATTCACGGACTGTTTATCGACAGTTTCCTTTACGGTCGCATTCATTCCCCAGGTTAAATCGACAGTCTTTACATTACTGAAGATATCACCCTTCGGCACAAAAAACGATGTTTTGACGGTCGGACTTCTTATGGCTGTACAGGCGAATGTCGACGGAAAAGACAGGCGCGACTCTTCTTCGATTCCTCCCTTCGTCACTTTCGACGAGTCGCGAAGGGAAAATAACTTAGTTTTCAGCGGTGCTATCACCATATCGACTGAGTAATTGGCAGGCTTGACTATCCGTCGGAGCAGGTCGCCGCGCACATTTTCGGCAGCTCTCGACAAAGAGGATTTGACGGTATTGTGATTTGGCAACAACGACTTTCTACGCGACTTCGATTATTGGCTGAAGAGGGTTTTCGTCCGATTCTTCCCAGATCAAATCGATGGCCGACTCGATGCGCGTTAACGGCTCCAGGACCTCCATCGTTTCTGAAAAATCGACTAATAGCTTACATGTTTTTGCACGCCGCTCCGGATCGGAATCTGAACCTCCGAATTTCACTCGTATCGGACTTCCAGACTCTTTGAGCTGTAGTAGTAATTCATCGGCTGAAACCTTCTGCGTCTGGCCGACGGCGGACAAAGAGGTTAGCCGAGTATCGCCGAGCCAAACGCAGTTGTTATCATCAAAAGCACGGCAGGCAAAGAAAGCGCTGTTGGAGACAACTACCAAGTCGGGTCGGCGCTCAAGTCTTTCGAATAAGCTCGTCAAAATCACGTCTATGTGAATGTAATGTTCGAGAACCCCGCCGTATAGAACTCGCTGTAGGCGATTCGCCCTTACCGGTTCGGTGTATCTGAATTCCAGGGGAAGTCCGTGTCGGTCAGTAACCATTGCCCCGCCGATATAGACAAAATCGGCGGCAGTTGTTGACAGAAAATATCCGATGGTCTGCACTTCTTGACTAACGACGGACATAATTACCTCGGGCACTGCTAAATAACGAAGGAGACAAAGATAATGGAGCGATTCCGGTTCTACCAGGTACTTTTACTTGAAGATCGGCATAACACCCAGTAATCCTTAGCGGACAAGATGGTTTCCCGTCAATAAAGGGAGAGCAAGCAAAGTGCGTTTTAGCTAACATTGCATTAGGGTATACTCCAACAGCGACGTGTTGATTTGAAGCACTTAAGCGATATTATTGCCGGAGTTTGGTTACTAAAGCAGGAGGCAACGGTCATTGATGATACTTGAAATTGATGTACAAACGTCTGAAGACAACATACCGCTGATGCGTCTCAAAGGTGAGATAGACCTGCACACATGCGCGCCGTTTCGCGATACGCTGCGTGAGCTGATCGACCAAAAGAGATACAACATCGTTATCGATCTCTCGGAGGTACCTTACCTCGACAGCGCTGCCCTCGGAGTTCTGGTCGACGCCGTTAGAAGAGTTCGTGAATTTAACGGTGCGATTTACCTTGTTGCGCCGACACCCTTTGTACGTCGTGCATTCGATATTACGCGTCTCATCAAGATATTCCGTTTATGCGACACAGAAGAAGACGCGCTTTCGGAGATTCGGAGCGAAGAAAAGCAGGAATCGGAAGCGAAGTAAGCCGAGCATTTCCTGATTTAACTCTATGGAGTTCCGTTAACTCTGTGCATCACATGCATAAACACATTCACTGAGTTTCGAGATGCGATTGATGAGATTTCCCTGATCCGACAACAGGATCTCATGCAAACTCCGTCCTGTTAGGATAGTTTGGAACGCGTCAAGCCGTTTTCTCGATGGAGTTCGATGGAGAGGTTCGGTCTGCGCGGCTCCTTCACTTTCCGACGAAAGGCCAGCGATAAACGGTTGTAGTTTGTCCGCAACCTTCGGATAAGAGGTCAAAAACCATCGCTTTAAAGCGCGATATTCCGATTCCAGCTTAACGTCACAGCCGTTTTTCGCAGCGGCACACAGAACATCTGTGAACCGTTCGTACTTTCGTAGAAACTGTGACCAAGTGTTCTTAACAATTACGCTTCTGTGTAGGGCAGCAATTCTGACCGATCCACGCAAGCTTACGAGAGTACTCTTCGAACGCGTCTTTCTCCAAACGTGAGAAGTCTTTCGCTTTAGAGGGTCATCCAAATAACTAGCTGCTTTAGCTCGTACCAAACGTATTGACTATTCCTCAGTCTGCTGATCAAACTTCATTTAGGAACGTGTGCGGTCAACGTAGTTTAGACGAAGATCGTTCAGCGTGCGTTTCATTTCGCGGCGTACAGAATCCGGAAGTGTCGACGTAGGTTCATCAAGCACATTGACCAGGGCCGCTACGCAGTCGATCGCAACTCGGGCGCTGGGCAGATCCATCACGGCCTTTCCGGAGCGCGGATCGGCAATGAGGCCAAGACGCTGAAAACCCTCGGAAATAAGCATGCCTGTGCAGTACGCGGCAATATCGTAGATACTCGCGGAGCCTTCTTCTTCCTGTTCAGCTTCCGCGTTAAACTTTACTTCCGCAGATCCTGTCTCTGCCGCAACGGCATCGGGATCAAGGTCTTCGATCAGCGGCTCGGCTGTGCGCCTCTTGTCTACGAATGAAAATGTTTCAGTGGGATTCCCGTCTTCTATTTCTGACATTGCATATGACTCTGTTGAATGGAAGGATTTCTGACGAATCCGATTCTAGCACATGCCGACGAATTTGAAGAGCGAATTCATGTTGAAAGATTCCTCCTTCGCTGCGCCGTCCGACGCTAAATAGAGATCGAACGTCTTTCATCAGGATCGGCCGAAGGCCGATGATGCTCTAAAGATGCAGTTGCTGATGGGTCCGCGAGATCCTGAGCATGACAGACCTGATTTCGACCATGGAGCTTACAGTGGTAGAGAGCATTGTCTGCAAGTGCAATCAGATCGGTAGCCTGCGTCATTGTCGGCTTGACCGTGGCTACGCCGATGCTTACCGTTACCCTGATGAGTTCCCATGACGCCGCTTCGACAGCCGCTCGCAACCTCTCTGCCGCCTCGAGGGACCCCAGGTAATCGGTGTGTGGCAGGACGGCAACGAATTCTTCTCCGCCGTATCGCGCAATAAAATCGGTATCGCGCATGCACCGTAAGAGCACTTTCGATACTTCCCGCAGGACATCGTCACCGGCAAGGTGCCCATAACTGTCGTTGTATTTCTTGAATCGATCGACATCGATCAATAAAACCGAAACCGGTGAACTGTAGCGAAGCGATCGCTTGAAGTCAGATGTCAGCCGCTCTTGCAAAGCCCGGTGATTCTTCAGGCCGGTCAAAGAGTCGGACATCGCGAGCATCTCCAGCTTCTCGTTCGCGGCAACTAATTCCAGATGCTGTTCTTCCAACTGCAGCTGTGCTGCACCAAGCATCTCCATATGATTAAGCATCCGCTGTTCAAGTCGAATCCGCTCGGTAATATCGATCCCGGCGCAGATTGCGGCCGTGACCTGTCCGGCGTATCCCCGAAGCGGAAATGCATTGCAGAGAATTGCTTTAGTTTGTCCCCCGCTGCAAACTGCTAGCAATTCGATACTTTCAAATGTCTCGCCTTTGAAGACGGCTGCGATCAGGGCATCCATCCTTGCCGGATCTGAGCCAACGGTTACGAAATGCGATACGCATTGGTTGATTAGTTTGGCAGGTTCAAGCAGAGTAAGATCTTCGAACGATTTGTTCCACTCTTTAAACCGTCCCTCGACGTCGAAGCAAAAACAAGGAGCTGGAATTTTACGGAAAAGTTCATCAAAATGTGCAGAGACCTCCTGCATTATCTGGTTGGTCTCGTCCGCTTCTACGCTCAGTCTGTCAACGTTGTTCGACGAATCCTGCAGCGCCTGATTAAGGACTTCCGACTTCTTCTCGGAAAGTCGCAGGGACCGGAGAGAAACTCCGCAGGCGATGACTGCTGCGGCCATTGCTGCGGCCATCAAGAAAATCGCAGTTGTCCCTGGACGATCGTGAATAGCAACAAAAGCGACTCCAACCAGGCTGAAACCAAGTAGACTGCAGCAAACAACGGCGAGAAACGAGCTTAAAGCTCTTTGCTCGTTCGCCTGAGATTTAGTTACTTTCCTTAATGACTCTGACATATTTAATTTGCAGCCGCGCCCTACAGGTATAGTTTGGCTTATGTTAAGAATATTCGGTGATAATACAAGGATTCTTCAGCCGTTGCAAGCTGACCTTCTCATGAAGTCAAATGCCGCAATCAATAATCCCGCGAGACTGACGAACAGTCCTACCTGAACCGCAGCCGGTTCGAACGAAAGTACGATAGTATGTCTCCCTGGCGCAATAAACACCCCTGCCAAGAGCCCATCGACGACATGTATCGGCCTTTCTTCGCCGTCGATTTTACAGATCCATCCCGGACAAAATGTCTGCGAAACTGTCAGAAGCGATGCTGTGGATGGAGAAGCGAAAATGGACATCCGTCCTGGACCGTTCTCCGACAAAACCAGCGGTCCCTCAGGGCGCGCCTCTTCGGCCTCTTCGGCATCGCGGGCGACCGTGAGATCGTCGACATTCGTGCGGCCGTCGCTCAGGAAATTGGCTTGCGCCGCCGACGTGTCGTCCGAAGCCGGCGCAACCAGTGAAAGCGCGGTCAGCTGCGCTGGTCCATCGGCGGAAAGGTTTTCGTAAACATTTACATCTCCGGCGAGTGCTGGGCGGTAGCTTGAGTAGTTCAGAACCCTTCTCCCGATAATCCAATGTACATTCAATAAGTTAAGCGCAGAGTCGCCGGCCTCTGCCACCATTCCCTGTCCTGCCGGCTCCGGTTGCCCGGTGTCGCGCGTGTTTACTGCACGAACAAAGGAGTAGTAGCGGCTCAGAATAAGCGGATCACTTCCGGAAACGTCGTTCCAGTCGAGTGACATCGCTCCGTTGGGGACGATCCTGCTCTGAGCGTGCGATTGATTGCCGTCGCCAATACATAGAACCCGATCCAACGGCGATTTTCCAAGCTGCTGGGTTATGAATGCTGTCTCAGGTGTCGGAGGATAGAGCAGTCCAGACGAGCTGCCGGGATTGATGCCGGAGGCAAATAAGATCATGTCTACGCTGACCAGGGCGGCCGCAATCCAGGCGAACTTTGTCGGCGCCTTGAAAATTATCAAGGAAGCGGCCGTAATAAGCACTAATGCTATTCCAGCCTGCTCAAGACCATAAATCAGCCAATCGTGAGCCAAAAAGTACGCAATCGTCGGACCGTTGCTCAACATCCCGAACCGGTACGCCACGACAATAAAGAGCGCAGCAGCGAAAACGGCGAGCTGGGCAGGCCGCTTACGCGAGTCCGGTGACTCCTGATCAAGGAGGCTAATTCCTTGAGCTGCGAGGGCTGCGACGGCAAAATCGAACAAAACTAATGCTCGGGACAGGCCGTGAAATGATTTGAACAAAGGCAGGGCATAGTAAAAAACTGAGTAGACAAGCGAACCACATCCCATTAAGAGGGAAAAGAGAGCCAATCCGAACCAATATCTCGACAAGTCGCCCGACTTGTGCAGCCTAATGGCGAATGCCGCAAAAACCAATACTGATGCGCCACAATAGACGACTTTCTCGTAATATTCCCCGGCAAGGAATGGGTGGTTTAAGTAGTCTTGTTCACTCCCGAAAATTTGCGGCATCACGAGCAGTCCCAACTGGGCCGGTGGAATCGCCGATGGCAGCAGCGCTTCGATCGGCGCCGAGGTTCGTATACCCAGCCGCAGAAGGTCCGAAGTTGCAAATATTTGAACGCATGAAATCAAAACGCCAAGCAGAATGTATCCTGCCGCAACCAGCAGCGATTGAATAATCGCATCACCCGGCCATTTAACCGGCCTGTATACGGCGTAAGACGCGACGGTAAGCAGGACGTAAAACGCGAACTGCAAATGACCTGCCAACAGGGTCATTGCGATCGCTAGCGCGAGCCCCACACCCTGTCGACTGTTCGGCGAGCGTCGTACTCCTTCCCAGAAAAAGAGACAAAGCGGCAGCCAGCAGAGCGTGCTGTCTACGACTTGCCACATTTGCCAGCCTACCTGTTCGCCACACAGCATCCAGACCAATGCTCCGGCGATGCCACCGGCCGGCGTGGCTCCTATTCGACGGACGAAGAGATAAAAGAAAAGCCCTGTTAAATACGTGTGGAGAAAAGCGACGAAGCCGAAGGCGAAAGCGAGCGGCAAAATTGCGAACAGCCAGTTGATCGGGTAAAAGACCGCTGACTGCCCATCCGCAGCGAAGGGTGTCCCCGAAAACGCATGAGGATTCCAAAGCGGTATCCACCCGTGAGCAAGCGAGGCAGCAAGAAATTTCCTCGCCGGATAGAATTGGAACAGCGGATCCCAGACAGGTCTTAAGACATGCGTAAAAGCCGGATCGAGCTGTCGGCTTTCTTCCGACCAAGGCGGGGTCAGCAGCAGAAGGTCCGCCGGCAAAAGAACGCGGCCAGGAGAGAGTACAGGAGTGTAGATAACAAGCGCAGCCAGCAAAATAATCCCGGCCGAAATCCAATCCTTTGGATCGAAACTCCGCTTAAGCACTGGTCGGAGGGCCCATCATCAAACACTTTACGGACGATCCAGGATCAAGGCGCGTTGTGTCTTCAGGAATAACGATCAGCGAATTCGCTCGTGCGAGAGAGGTGACAAAATGCGACCCCTGCCCACCCGACGGTTTACTTGAAAGCCCCGCAGCCGTGACCGTCGTATACGCGCGAACAAACGACCGCCGACCCGGCTCGTGTTGAACGGCCTCAGAAACAATGCTCGGCAAGAATGATGTCCAGCTTAAATTACCCTGGAGTTTGTTTATGAGAGGTCTAGCGAAAAGTTCGAAAGTTACTAAGGTCGACGCCGGGTTGCCAGGCAGACCAAGAAACTGAGTTGATCCAATTTTTCCGTAGAGAATGGGCTTACCAGGACGGATCGCCGCCCTCCAGAAGATCACTTCACCCAGTTGCTTTAACGCTGACCTGATCCAGTCTCGGTCACCTACCGAGACACCGCCAGTGGTGATTATGAGATCCGGCCTGGAGTCAGCAATCAGCGATTGAAGCAACTGTACGATCTCTTCAAGAGAATCCGATGCCGTTCGTACTCCACTCACATCCGCTCCCGCATCTTTCGCAAGCTCCTTAAGCATCAGGCTGTTGCTTTCATAAATCTGTCCATGTGCAAGGTCGGAAGGCGCGATTGAACGATCGGCCAGTTCGTCGCCGTTCGTGAGAATAACCACTCTGGCTTGCCGATGGACAGCGGCATGGCCTCGGCCCGCAGACATTAACAGGGCTAATCTACCTGGGGTCAAGCGGTCTCCAGGTTTCGCTATGACATCACCGGACGTCAGGTCTTCCCCTTTGCAGCGAACAAACTGCCCCTTTTCAATCGGCGCGGCAAAGGTGACGTGGGCGTCACTGCCCCTTTGTACATCTTCGACCGGGACGATGGTATCCGCCCCTCTCGGGATCGGAGCGCCAGTGAATATGCGGACGGTCGTTCCTTTTTTAAGCTCTAACTCCTCTTTTGCCCCTGCAGCAGCAGTTCCGACCTCAGGCAAAATAAGCGGTGATTGGGGCTTGTGCATGGAAATATCAGGGTAGTTAATAGCGTAACCATCCATCTGCGAATTGTCAAAACGTGGCAGATCGATGGCGGACGTGATGGATTTGGACAGGTAGAGGCCTGCCGCTTCCTCAATCGGCAAATTGACCGTCGGGAGCGACTCGGTGGTTTCAAGGACAAGCTGCAGCGCTTTTTCGAAGGTTAGGAGGCTCATTTCGGCCCTGTCGGCTCTGTGGGATGCTGATCAGTGGTATCGCGCAGGATCGAAACCGCGTGAGGCAGCAACGGTCGCAAAATTTCTGTCAGCTCTCTCGCTCCTTTGGGACTGCCTGGGAGATTGACGATCAGCGACTGCTTTCTGATACCAGCGACACCACGACTGAGCGCCGCAAAGACAGTGATCTTCGCACTTTCGTTGAGCAGATAAACAGCTAGGTTGACAGCTTCGCG
>PLAD01000391.1 GCA_003134215.1 Armatimonadota bacterium | reverse complement strand
GTGCAGGCCAACGTCGGCGGCCGGCTGAACGCCATCACCACGCAGCTCTCGGTCCAGAGCAGCCAGCAGATCCAGCTGCAAACGTCGATATCGTCGTTACTGGGGCTCGACTTTGCGGCATCGCTCACCACGCTCACCAGCGAAAACACCACGCTGAGCGCCGCGATGCAGGCCTACACGTTGACGCAGGGGCTGACGCTGTTCAAGTACATCTCGTAGGATCGACCCGGTCGTACTCGACGACTTTCGCCGCTGGCACCCCGTCCTGCCTACTTTTCGGGCACATACGGGGCGTCTTCGACAGAAATCATGGCCGCCGCATGAGCGGTTTGAAGGATTTGCCGTTGGTCAGTCGATACGTCTCGGAAATATCGAAATCTATGGTAGCGATTGACTGGGTGCGATGCTCATCGCTAAGCCAAACGAGGCGGGCATCCGCGAAATCGACCTCTCGATCGTCGTAACGCTTGCGCCGGGATCGCATGGCGGGAATGTCGCCGGGCGCAAACGTGGCGGCAACACTTCGCCGCCAACAGGCGCCGATTCGCCGCTCCTGCGTCGCTGTCCGGCGCCAGATGGCAATGCCGGCTTCCGCCACGGCAGAGTTCATTGGCATGACGCATGCAGGGACAACAAGCATGAACGAAAATGTACCCGAGGAATTTATAACGTCATTAGCCCTAGACCTTGCCGGAGCGGAGGAATCGGATGCCGAGGCTTCGGAAAGGCGCGACGAGAACTGCTCGTTCCTGCCACAGCGCCACGCAAAGATCGCCGTCGATGCGCCTTCCGACCTGGCACTAGATGCAGCAGCCACCGAAGAACTGCTGACGACAAAATCGGCAGACATCGAATATATCCGCAACGGCGCCGAGCATATCGCTGTCATTCTCCGGAGGCACTACGTACGGGATGGCATCGCCTTTCTCACTCCGAACGACTATTCGCAGCAATTAGGTTACATGAATCGACCCGCCGGCTACAAAATCCCCCCCCACGTACACAACCCCGTACCGCGGGAAGTCGTATTTACGAAGGAGGTACTGCTCGTAAAGAGCGGAAAGGCGCGAGTCGACTTCTACGACGACGATCGAAACTATCTGGAGAGTCGGTACCTGAACGCCGGCGATGTCATTCTTCTGGCTTCCGGAGGTCACGGGTTCGAAATGCTGGAAGCGACCGAAATGATCGAGGTTAAGCAGGGCCCTTACGTTGGCGACGAGGACAAGGCTCGCTTCGAAGCGGTCGCAAGCGACCAAATACGGATACGCTAGTAAACCATGAGCCAGCCCGCATTCATTTCCGTCAGCGAACCTCTTCTCGACGGTAACGAGAAGAAATACTTGGCGCAGTGTATCGATACCGGGTGGATATCCTCGGAAGGACCATTCGTAAAGCGGTTCGAACGAGAATTTTCCGCCCAGGTGGGACGCAAACACGGGGTTGCCGTATGCAACGGTACGGTTGCGATCGACGCCGCGATCGAAGCGCTTGGCATAGGGCCCGGCGACGAAGTGATCATGCCGACGTTCACGATTATCTCCTGCATCGGCCAGATCGTCCGCTGCGGCGCCATACCCGTGCTAGTCGATAGCGACCCCACAACGTGGAACATGGACGTGACCCAGATCGAGGCTCGAATTACCTCCCGTACCAAGGCCATCATGATGGTGCACATATTTGGCCTGCCGGTGGATGTCGGACCCGTGCTGGACATCGCCCGGCGTCATGGTCTTCGCTTGATCGAAGACGCAGCCCAGATGCACGGCCAATCCCATAATGGCCGGCCTTGCGGCAGCTTCGGAGACATCAGTACGTTCAGCTTTTATTCCAACAAGCTCATCACGACTGGCGAAGGCGGAATGATCGTCACTAACGACGACGCGCTAGCCGAAACATGCGCCAGCCTGCGCAATCTCTGCTTTCAACCGGGCCGCCGCTTCGTTCACGAGAGACTGGGATGGAACCTGCGCATGACCAATCTGCAGGCAGCAATGGGCGTCGCTCAGCTCGAGCGGATCGACGAATTTGCGTCACGCAAACGGGCCATGGGCGCCCGCTACAGCGAGTTGTTGTCGGGCACCGAAGGATTGAATTTACCGTTGTCTCGGACGTCCTACGCGGAGAACATCTACTGGGTATATGGCGTGGTACTCGATGACTCGGTGGAATTTGACGCCGCGGAGGCGATGCGGAGGCTCGCGGGCATGAACGTGGGATGCCGCCCTTTCTTCCATCCCATGCATCAACAGCCCGTCCTCGAGCGATTGGGGCTATTCGACGGCCAGACGTATCCGGTAGCCGAGCGCCTGTCTCAGAGGGGCTTCTACATTCCCAGCAGCATCACTATTACAAGTGAGCAGATGGTGCATGTTGCGGGTGCAATACGGAAGATACTCGCATGAACCCGCAAATACTTGCAGCACCCGCGGCACGTCGCCATTCGTCCACCGATGGGCCGCCGTGGATCTGCATATACAAACACAGCAGGATCTAAATGAGAGTCCTATTTGTCGGCAGCCCTTCGACTCGGCCCTCTGACGGCGGCAGTTCGACTTTCCAAAATACATTCCTGGCGGCACTCAAACGGGCCCAAACCTCTCACGAGCTTTTTTACGTCCAGGCCGTCGCCGGCGCAGGAGTAGTGCAACAATCAGTGGTCACGAATCGGATTGACTTCGTCTGGTTCATGAGTCCGTATTATGAGGATGTCGATGTCCCGTTCGCCGCTACGGTTTGTGATCTCGGCCACCGAGAAGCGCCGTACTTTCCAGAACTCTCGCTTAGCGGATGGCCTTTCGACGCACGGGAGTCGTTCTATCGCCACTTGCTGCCGCGGGCGAGCATCGTAGTGATCGGAAACAGCATAGGCGCACGCCACATCAACGCTTTTTATCAGATTCCCCACGCAAACATATGTACGATTCCACTTCCGATCGACCTTGCCGACGTCGGGGAGCGGGGTGTCGACAGCGCGGTAATCGAGCGTTTTGGCTTGCAGCGATCGGAATATCTGTTCTATCCGGCGCAGTTCTGGCCGCATAAAAACCACATCACGCTGATCGACACGTTGCTTAACCTGCGCAACTCCGGCAAGAATTTCAAACTGCTACTCTCTGGCAGCGATAAGGGAAACAGATCCCACGTCGAGAATTACGTTGACCGTTGCAACCTACGCCACTCGGTCGTATTCGCTGGTTTTGTGGAAACTCACGAACTGCAGCAATTCTACTTGAATGCTTTCGCCATGGTTTTCGCTTCGCTGCTCGGACCGGACAATCTTCCGCCGCTTGAGGCCATGGCGCACGGTTGCCCAGTCATAAGCGCGAATTTCGACGGCGCCATCGAGCAAATGGGAGAGGCCGCTTTATTTTTCGACGGCCTGGACTCACACCATGCTGCATCGCAAGTGATGAGACTCGTCGACCCCGCCGTGAAAGCTGGACTCGTCAAGAGTGGCCATGATTTGGTTCAAACGCGTAGCAAAGAGGAATACATCAAAAAGATCTGTGTGGCTTTGGATCGATTTTCTTTTATACGACGCCTGTGGGGACCGAGTAACTCTTATCACCACCTCTAGCGATGCGTGCCGCAACGAAGTCAGTTACTGGAGCGTAACATTTTCTTGACCCTATTCGCAGTCTGCCGAGGCGTTCTCGTACGAGGGATCTGGCGACTGGCTGCAATCTGCCGCTCTTCCGCAATTATCGACGGTGCTACGAGCGCTCGCAATGGACTGGCGCGCCTCGTCACACGGCGATCGCGAAGTGCTTACGTTTCTACGCTTAGGGAAGCGCGGACGACCGCGCCCTTTTTGCTAACGATCAACCCCCACACATTGACCCTGACAGCGTAAGCGGTAACCAGGTCTTTCAATTACCCACATGTTTTTCATTATTTTTGACGAATTGCAAATTATTCTTGCAAGTAGTTCTAGATGATGAGATACCGATCATCCGTGTGCCACATTCACACGGTGCTCTATGCCGAACGACATTCAAAAGCGCCGGCAGACGCGTGTTGACGATGCAAAGCCGCCCGAGTCGTGGGTTGATCGCGAGGTTGCAGAGTGTGAGTTCAAGGATGAAAGACTGGGCAAACACGAAAGCCGCATACCGACCGCATACCGCTTTTTCGATAGCGACCGAGTCAGCGAAGCGGAGATTCTGTGTGGGCATTTTCAAGCGACGCGCGATCGTGCCGCTGCGACAGACGGACCGATCCTGGTGTTGCACGACACGACGGAGTTTACCTATCAGCGAGAAGATATCGATGCGGTTGGCAAGCCGCGCATCAACATCGCTCGTGGCCGCCCCGACGGCAGACCACGGTACTACACCGGGTGCGGGATTCTGATGCACTCGAGTTTGGCCGTCACCACTGGGGGACTGCCTTTGGGCCTTACCGCGATTAAATTCTGGTCGCGCAAGAAATTCAAAGGGTCGGATGCGCTGAAGAGGAAGATCAATCCCACTCGGGTGCCGATCGAGAAGAAGGAAAGCATTCGCTGGATTGATAATCTACAGCAATCAAGTGCGTTGCTGGGTGATGCGGATCGATGCGTGCACATCGGCGATCGGGAAAGCGATATCTACGAACTCTTTTGTAACGCGCAGGACGCCGGCACGCAGTTTCTGCTGAGAACCCTGTGTGGATCGTCTCGCTGGAGACGGCGAGCACACGATTGCGACGGAGATGGATGAAGTCGATTGCAAAGGACAGCATCGAGTCGAGCTGCGTGATCGTCACGGAAAAGTTCCGCAGCCGTACTGGAGCTAAAGTTCCGGCGTATCCTGGTGCAGCCGCCGTTGTACAAGCATCGCCGGTATCCCCCATTAAGCTTCCATTAAGCTTACTGTGTTGCATGCAACGGAGCGAGGTAAGCCACGGGGTCGCGATCCGATTGAATGGAAGTTGATCACGAACCTTCAGATCACAACGCGTGCTCAGGCAATCGAGAAGCTCCAGTGGTACGCGCTGCGGTGGAGAATAGAGGTCTTCCACAAGATACTTAAATCCGGCTGCCAAGCCGAGCAGTCGAAGTTGCGAACCGCAGAGCGGCTCGTAACCTTCTGGCAACGTTCTGCATCTTAAGTTGGCGCATCTTCTGCCTGACCATGATCAATCGATCAACCGAAAGGGCAAAGGCTTACCTGGCGTTCACACCGCTGGAAATCAACATACTGAATCGGCTCGCTTCAGAAAATCCGCTCCAAAGATGGGCCGCCGGGAAATATCGTGATGTGGCGGGGAATGTCCCGACTCACCGACATCGGGNNATCTCCCATAGACTATCTGCGTTTCGACTGAAAACTAACTCGCCATTTGGCTCTGCACATAGAAATCTGTCCGCCGCGTCTATAATGAAGTGTCCGCTCGAATACGAGCTTTCCTTCAAAGCGAAAGCCGTAGCTGTAGTTGTTGGGTCTCTTAATTCCGTCAAGAAGCTCCCCGAGCAAGAGATTGGCCTGGAAATTCCGTCTAAATCTAGGTATTCCAAGAAGAGGTACCCGCCATCAACCCTGACGTATACTGGTCGGACAACATCACAGAACTTTGGATTCGCGAGGTGGACGCATTTGCCATGAGTTGGGTCGAAAAAAACCCGTGTTCCATGGAATGTTCCCAGCTGTTTTAATCCTAACGACGCAGTGGAAACTGCCTTCTCAATCAAATTCGACTCAATAAGTCTATTGAGCGCTAGTCGCCAATACCTGCCGTACTCAATATTCTTATGATACAAGTCACCGTTTCCCCATTGAGGGTCGAGACCGTTTCTAAAATTAGGTGATCCGAGCGCCCCTGTTGAAAAGGCACTTGGGCACATGTTACCCCTCGATACCAGAGCGGATGGTGGTAGCAGGCTATCGATGCCGAAGCTGGAGAAAAACTTTGTGTGAAACGTATTCTCGCTTTCACAAAGCACACGTCTCTCAGCTTTGGTCAAATGTGCCCAGCTATCAGGCGGAGCATACAAATGATGAAAGGCGCCAGCATCGTCTCTTATGTACGGACGTGGGACGAAATATATGGGTCGACTGGGGTCGTTGCGCCTAATGACTGCCTTGATGTAGTTGGCAGACCTGATGTCTGCTCGATGCAACGACTCCATGATGTCGCTATAAGAACCGTAGGATATCGGTGTGACTATCTGAGAATCCTTTTAGCGCAACCACTGTTGCGGTGCGAGAATCTTCCAGGGTTTAGGAGGATCGAGAACCCCCACAACAACAAACACGTCAAAACCTGCAAGCTCCATGGGACCGGTCAACCCGGTCGTAAGTTGCCAAAGTTCCACTTGATCACTTGGCGCGTCCAAGGGAAGTTGCAAACCGTCCCCGGTCGCCGTGTTCTCATAAGCATCTATATTGAAGTTGGGTTGAAACGAATACCCTACATAGCTGGCTGGGAATACCGAATTCTCCTCTGCCGCTTTTATGGTGGCCAGATGGCTGTTGCCAATAAAAAGGGCCCGCGGCATAGCTATATTGCATCCTGCTTTGGCGAAAACGCACTCAATAGAACGTCTTCACAAACTGGATCAGCCGCTTTGTTAGTTTTAGTCCAAGCAATATCGCGAACAACCTGTTGCTGACATCCTTGAAGAGAAAAGGAATGCTCAAATGCAGTCATCACGGCTTCAACGCCTTCCTCTGTAACGCTTCGCAAGTTGTCAGCGTAGTAGCGTGATTTAGCCCATGGATTTGTAATAATTTCATAAGAGGGGAAGTAGTCAACGTCTTGGTTATTATCAGCCAGTTCATTGGTAAGCGCGCGGAGGGTAGACTTTGAAGCGATCGTCGCGACCAGGACATGCTTCTCAGTTGCCGTCGCTGTGAGCGGCACAGGCGAAACTGTCAGCAGAATCTTAAACGGCTTTGGATTTAACAAATGGAGGAGGCGTTTGATCTCATTGAAATCTGAGAGCATCTCCATAAAACTCAAATTCAAAAACGAATACCTCATTCCATTAAATCGACCGCACACAACGCCGGGTGCAGTCGGATACACGAATCCGTCTGCTTTACACTCCCATGTCTCTGTTAGGCCAAGAGTAAATATGAATAAGTCGAATTCTTGGAAAGCCGCCCTCACTCTCTGCAAATGATAAGCCCTAGCTTGAACCACTTGGTCCGCAGAGAAATAGCCATTGGGTTCTATGTTAGGTCGAAGGGCATCCCTATATAAGCCACTACTATCAACCCAGATGTAGTCGCTTGGTGTTGCAACACCGAGACATTCCTGAAGAAGTCGAAGTAGCTGCCGAATCGTATATATGTTACCGAAGCGGGCAGAATACAAACCGTAGCCGTATGACGGCTGTAAATTCACAGGGAGTTGTGGAGGAGGCGGTTCTTTGTCGAGGAGATTGAACCCAGAGTTTCTAAGTCGCCTGCCTATGTGCTGTGCGAAGCAACTTCCGGCTGTGACTATAGATGTGTCTTTCGATAGCTCCCATTTTCGCGTATGGATATCCAAGTGGACAATATCCTTTCGATCGTACACGCCCGTTTTCCAATAGTTGGATGCTGGCAAATCAGAATATGGATTCGACATCGCGAAATTCTCAGTGGATGTTTTGAACAGCGGCTAAAAGAGGGATTGAAGTCAAAGTCAAAAACTCAATTTATCCTTTGCTTTGATCAACTTGCTATCGCCCCTGTTGCGCGTAGACCTACACGCGTTCTAGGATGTGCGTGCGGCAACCGCATCTTATGTCTCTGGCTTGCGCCGATCCGAATCAAATCCGGCAGCGACTGTCTAATCGACGGCACGCGCCACTAGATCTCTATAGGCGTTTCGTTGTCATGGACCTTCACTTTGATTCGAACGACGCGAATTACACCATATCTTTTATTCGCACTCAGCTGAGGCTAGCACGTTGACACCGTTATCTCAGTGCGTCAGCGTACCCACCATTGAGCGCTCCGTTTTCGGGCCAGCTTGTAGTGCTTGCTCGAGGCCGCCGATCGCTCCAAAATCTGTGGGTCTTGGACGAAGAGGGCCGGTACATTCACGGCAAAAACAACTGCAAAACTACTACCTAAGGTGCACCTAACGGCGCCGCGCCGCTAACCCGACGTGATTAAGCGAATCGCCCCGAGGACTTCACCTTACGCATGGGAGTTTTCACGATTTGTTGACTGCCAAAGTGATAATCACCGGTCAGGCATAAGTCCTCAGAGCTATCTGCGAAATCTCGGGGTATATAATTACTCGCGGATCGCCCCTGCGGTGTCCTTTTTCATTACGTCAACTTCCTGCATTGCTGCCGCGACAAGTGCAATGCAAAAGTATTGGCGGTCTCAATTTGTCAGCGAAACACCTTGGCAGTAATCTGACACGAAGAGGTGATCGCTATGAGACGATGACGCCGCCGTTTAATCACGGCCGTTAGGAGCATTGAGCTTTGGCGAATGTACAAAGCTGGTGAATCGATTCAGGGCATTGGGCGTGCGCTGTCGCAGCGGTTCATCGGTTAATCGCGTTCTCCAGTCCACCGGCGGCATCGGGCCTGCACCTCCGCTNNTGAGCCTACCTGAGCGAGAGGAGATTTCGCGCGGCCTCGCCGCCGGTTCCACGCTCCGCGGTATTGCCCGAACGTTGAATCGGGCGCCGTCAACAGTGAGCCAAGAGGTCTCGCGGCACAGCTGGCTGCGCCCTGTGCGGCGCAACAGAGGATTCGCGCGATGAAGATAATGCAGGTCGAGGGTTTTTATCCGGCGAGCATCGACAAGTTCTATGCGCGTTTTCCTGAAAAAGTGCAGGCTTCCTGGAAGGAGCAGACCGATGCACTCATCGCCGACGGCTTCAGTGCAGGCCATAATATCGTTCCTTATCTGGACCAGCTGGGGTACGACCCCTATTTCATCATAGCCAATTGCGCCCCGTCGCAATTTGCCTGGATGCGCGAGCATGGTCAGGCGGTACCGGAGGCAGACGTTCTCTTCGCCATACTGCGCCGGCAAATAGACTTGATCCGACCTGAGGTTCTCTATTGTTCCGACGCACTAGTGTATGGAAGCAACTTCATCCGCAGCCTGTCCTACCGCCCCCGTCTGGTTATCGGATGGCACGCCGCGGGCTTGCCGGACAACCATGATTTTTCGGCCTTCGATCTCATCCTGTCTGGCCTGACGTCGATGCGAAAAATGGCGCTGCTGCTTGGCGCAAAGGCGTCGGAGGCGTTCATGCCGGGCATCCCGGCTTGGGTTCCGGCCGTCGCGGCGGACATCCCCGAGCAGCACGATGTTGTGTTCGCAGGATCCTGCAACCGTTTCCAGCATGACAACCGAAATTTGTTGTTGGCCGAGATCGGAGGACACGCAATCAGAAAGGGTTACGATAGCGCCTTCCACTTGACTCCCCCCCTCGAGGACTCGCCGTCGGTGATGCG